>NZ_NEVS01000002.1 GCF_002261215.1 Bordetella genomosp. 11
GGCCAAAGGGTCGAAATGGCAAGGGAATGGCGCGCAAGGGGAAAGGCCCTACCTCGAAAAATGGTATGGACGCCTCCACCTGCGGCGAACCGCTCAAAAGGTCCGCAGCAAAAGGCGCCGGTGTTAAACCTATCGCTCACCCACCTTATCGGGAGTTCGACATGACCGACAAGCAGACCGTCATCGGTGTTGATATCGCCAAGCGCGTTTTCCAGGTACATGAAGTCGACTGGCAAACCGGCGAGATCATCAGCCTGCAGTTACGACGTGAGAAGTTCCTGGAGCACTTCGTCAACCGCACACCCTGCCTGATTGGCATGGAAACGTGTGGTGGCGCGCACCATTGGGCTCGCCAGCTCATGGCGATGGGGCATGCGGTGAAGCTCCTGCCGGCAATGCAGGTGAAAGCATTCGTGTATGGCAATAAGAACGATGCCGCAGATGCGAGGGCCATCTGGACGGCTGTTCAGCAGCCCGGGGTCAAGGCAGTGGCCGTCAAATCGGAGGCGCAGCAGGCCGTTCTTGCGATGCACCGCATGCGTCAGCAACTGGTGAAGTTTCGCACCGCCCAGATCAACGCTCTGCGCGGGTTGCTGACGGAGTACGGGGAAGTCATGCCCCAAGGCTTTGCAGCCGTCGCCAAGGCAGTGCCAGGCGTTCTCGCTCGCTTGGTAGACAAGCTGCCGACCGTTCTGATTGACACCCTGCGCGAACAGTTCAGCAGGATCTGCGACTTGAACAAGCAGGTCACTGAGATCGAACGCCGCCTTCAGGCGTGGCTCAAGCAGAACGAAGCGTGCCGAAGGATCGCCGAGATTCCAGGGGTAGGTCTGCTGACGGCAACCGCTGCCGTGGCAACGATGGGTGATCCCGCTGCATTCAAATCTGGGCGTGAGTTCGCCGCATGGCTGGGGCTGGTGCCACGCCAGGTCGGGACAGGCGGGAAGGTCAAGCTGCTGGGTATCAGCAAACGGGGCGACACCTATCTGCGAACTCTGCTCATTCACGGTGCCCGCTCGGTGCTCTGGAACAGTAAAGAGCTGCCGTCGTGGGCAGCTTCTGCAACGCGGCATCGACACGTCAACGTCGCTGCGGTGGCGATAGCGAACCGAACCGCCCGAACGCTGTGGGCGCTCTTGGCTCATGGGCGCGCTTACGAACCGAATTACGCAAGCCGGCCGGCATAGCCGGTCCGGCTCCCTTTAACCGACTGGGTAGAAATGGATTGCTTACGAGTTCTGCAGGTGCACTGAAATGTGATGGCAAACAGGTCGGACCGTGATCTGCCAAACCTGGTTTTGGCCTCGGGTTACGAACCCACTCGAAAAATGAGGAGCAGATCAGCGGATTCCATCGGGGCCAGCAGGTATCGACCTGCATGACAGGCCGGATACAAAACTGCAGCCGCATTCTGTTCGGCATCACACTGAAAGCACTTGCAAAACAGGAGGCGTCCATACAAAGGCGAAAAGGCCTCCCGGCCGGCCCGCCAACAGGACACCTACATGCTCTCCTTGTTCCAGCGAAAAAGGGTCTCTGTCGCCCCCGCTCCGTCGCCAGCACCCACCACCGATCTCCCGAAAGGGCTGCTGCGGCCAGAAGCCGCCGCAGCGCTGCTGGCAACACCGCGCCGGCAGAAACTGCTGGAACACATCTGGCAGCGCACGTCGCTGTCGCGCAGGCAGTTCGCCACCCTGTACCGCGCACCGCTGGAACGCTACGCCGAGCTGGTCCAGCAGTTTCCCGCTTCCGAAAGCCACCACCACGCTTACCCGGGCGGCATGCTGGACCACGGCCTGGAAATCGTCGCCTACAGCCTGAAGCTGCGGCAGTCCCATCTGCTGCCCATCGGTGCCAGCCCCGAGGACCAGGCGGCGCAGTCCGAGGCCTGGACCGCCGCCGTCGCCTACGCGGCGCTGCTGCACGACATCGGCAAGATTGCCGTCGATCTGCACGTCGAGCTGGCCGACGGCAGTACCTGGCACCCGTGGCACGGCCCGCTGCATCAGCCGTACCGCTTCCGCTACCGCGACGATCGCGAATACCGGCTCCACAGCGCTGCGACAGGCCTGCTCTACCGACAACTGCTCGACTGCGATCTTCTGGACTGGCTCAGCGGCTATCCGTCCTTGTGGGCACCGCTGCTCTACGTTCTGGCTGGGCAGTATGAGCACGCCGGGGTCCTGGGCGAGCTTGTCGTGCAGGCTGATCGCGCTTCTGTGGCGCAGGAGCTGGGTGGTGATCCGGCCCGCGTCATGGCCGCGCCCAAGCACGCACTGCAACGCAAGCTACTCGACGGGCTGCGCTATCTGCTCAAGGAAGAGTTGAAACTGAACCAGCCCGAGGCCTCCGATGGCTGGCTCACCGAGGACGCGCTGTGGCTGGTGAGCAAGACGGTCTCCGACAAGCTGCGTGCGCACCTGCTATCCCAGGGCATCGATGGCATCCCGGCGAACAACACGGCGGTGTTCAATGTGCTGCAGGACCACGGTATGTTGCAGCCCACACCGGACGACAAGGCGGTCTGGCGGGCGACCGTGACCAGCCCCAGCGGCTGGTCTCACTCGTTCACGCTGCTGCGCATCGCTCCTGCGCTGATCTGGGAATCTGGCCAGCGGCCGACACCGTTCGCTGGCACCGTGGTAATCGACGTAGCGCCTGCAGCCAAAGATACCGATGCTTTCGTACCCCCGGCCGCGATCGCGACAAAGCCAGCCGCCGAGGGTCAGGAGCCGAAGCGTTGGGAGGAAAGCGGCGACATCGCTGCCCAGGCTCCCCCGCCCGCTTCCCCGGCCATGCCCGATGCCATGGAAGACATGTTAGCTATGGTAGGCATGGGCGATCCGCCCGACGTTTCTCACAATGAGCAGGCCGATACAGCCAACACATCTGCCGCACGCTCCGAGGCTCCTATGCCGACTATGGCTGTGACCTCGCCAACGTCGCCTGTATCCACGGCCATAGCTGCACCGCCACCCTTAAGCGCACGGCCATCCGGTGAGCATTTCATGGAGTGGCTGCGCCAGGGTATCGCTTTACGCAAGCTCATCATCAATGATGCGAAGGCGCTCGTGCATACCGTGAGCGACACCGCGTATCTGGTCAGCCCTGGCGTGTTCCAGCGGTACGCACAAGAACACCCACAAGTGGGCATGCTGGCAAAGCAGGAGAGCCAACAAGATTGGCAATGGGTGCAAAAGCGCTTCGAGCGGGTGCAGTTGCATCGCAAGCATCCCAACGGCTTGAACATCTGGGCCAGCGAAGTGACAGGTCCGCGAAAATCACGGCGCCTGCATGGCTACCTTTTGCAAGACCCCCATTTGTTGTTTACGGAGGTGCCTCCAAACAATCCGTATCTGTCGTTGATCTGATGGGAACAGCCCAAGCGCAACCGACCTGTCAAGTTGCGCCCGAAGGGTTACGCGGGTATGCACTACTGCGACTACAACTGGACCGGTGGGGGCACATCCATGGCGGTTTGTCGCCAGGCCTGCGCATCCGACCTGGTGGGGAAGACGAACAACCCCTATCGCTGGGAGTGGCCCAGCAGCTCGGCGCTTGCGCCAGTTCCTTACGTGACCTGCACGGGGCAACCCGGCTGCACCCCCAGGGCTGCGGCAAACTTCGTCTGTGGCTTCATTCAAGCGTCCTTGTCTTTGGATGGGGTAATGCCGATGACCTGGTTTTTGTAGCCGATCTCCAAACGGTCGACTTGGAGAACGATGTCTGGCAGGCCGTTGGGCTGAAGGCCGCCCTTCAGGACCTTGAAAAAGATTCGATCCCCGGTAGCGTCGCGCCCGACCCGGTTCAGCTCAGCCACGTCTTCAGGCTTCAGGCGCAAGGCAGCGTGGTAACGGCCTCCGTGCTCCACCCCAACCACCGCTGATCCCTTTCCCAGCGGGGATGCACCCACCACTGCCGTGGGCAAAAACCCTGGGGAGTGGGGATACCAGGAGTTGTCGAAGATCTTCGCGTAGGCATGGAGGATCCCGGTCTTCGGGTCGATCTCCACGTCCATGGGAGGCCGCAGGTAGAAAATGCGTATTTCGGCGAACGTGACCGCCCATTTCGGTCCATCGTGACCGGCACGCCGAGCGGTGAATTCGGCGTCATTTCGGCAACGTGACCACGCGTTTCGGTGATCGTGACCGCCCAGGTCGATGGCGGTGCTGCGCAGGGGGCAGAGTTTAGGGGCGGTCAGGTTCGCTCAGATCATTGGCTGGCCTCCTGAACTGCCCTTGTTGACTTGGCTGCCGCCCGCGCGGCCTTGCCGGTGCGACGCGACTCGCCCTCGAGATTGAAGCGCCGGCAGCTTTGCATCAATCGGTCGAGGATGGCGTCGGCGATCGTGGCGTCGCCCAGCCAGGCGTGCCAATGCTCGATGGGCAACTGGTGCGTGATGATCGTCGCGCGGTGGCCTACCCGGTCATCAATGACCTCCAGCAGGTCACCCCGGGTGACACTGTCCATCGGACCCGTCCCCCAATCGTCCAGGATCAACACGTCGACCTTGGCAAGCTGCTCGAGCCAACGTCGGAAGGTGCCTGCGCCGTGGAGGATGCGAAGCTCCTCGGCCAGACGTGGCACCCTCAGGTACAGCGCCGAGTGTCCCTGGCGACAGGCGTACTGGGCCAGCGCGCAGGCCAGCCACGTCTTGCCCAGCCCGGTGGCGCCGGCGAAGGTCAGCGTCTCGCCCCGCTCGATCCAGGTCGACAGTGCGACGCCCATCAAGGTGGACCTGTCGATGCCGCGCACCGTCTCGAAGCTGGCGTCCTCCAAGGTGGCCGTGGGGTACTTCAGCTGGGCACGCTGCAGCAGCCGAGCCCGCTTGCGGTCGCCTCGGGCGTAGACCTCGCGCTCGACCAGCAGGGCCAGTCGCTCGTCGAACGACAGGTTCAGGCAGTCGGCCTGTTCTTGCTGCTGCTGCAAGGCGTCGGCGAAGCCCTGCAGTTTGAGCGCGCGCAGTTGGGTCAGGGTGGCGTTGTTGAGCATGGCGTGTGGGTGCAATGGATTGGATGGGTTCATGGTGGGCTCTGGGCTGGTGAGGTCGGTCGTCCTCACTGGTAGTAGCCCGGTCCGCGCAGGTTGGCGTGCGTCGGACTGGTCCATTCGGCTTCGGCATCCAGCGGCACCTGGTCACGGTTGTTGGCCAGCAGGTCGCGCACATGGTGGTAGCGGAAGGCACCCAGAGCGAGGGCCCGTTCGCAGGCCGCCTCCAGCCGTGCCTCGCCATATCGGCGCGACAGGTTCAGCAGTCCCAGGCAGGAGCGGTAGCCGTGTTCGGGATGCTTGTAGGTCTGCAGCAGCCGGGTGATGAGTTCGCCGCATGCCATGCCGATGCGTTGGCCCCAATCGATCAGCCGCTGAGGCGTCCACTCCAGGTGGGCGCGGTGGGCAGCAGGCATGTGGGCCTCCACCGTGGTGTAGCCGCCGCGGCGCTCGTTGCGAGCGTGGGCGGCCACGCGCTGGCCGCGCAGCAGCAACTCCACGCCGTGGCGGGTGAGGCGCGCCTCCAGGGCCTGGCCGACGAGCGCATGCGGCACGCTGTAGCGGTGGCCCTCCATCTCGACGTGGTAGTCGATGTGGACCTTCACCGTCTTGAAGCGGGCAAGCTCATAGGGTTGGCGCGGCAGCGACATCAGTGTCGGCGCATCCAGTTCGGCGAACACGCTGGCGCGGCTGCCGGGCAGCTTCTGAAACGGCCGGTCGTTCACGCTCGATAGCAGTTCGGTGATGGCTGCATCGACCTGGGCGACGGTGTCGAAGCGATGGTGGCGCAGCCGGGCCAGCACCCAACGGGTGAAATCCGCTCTAGTGCGCAGTGGCAAGGCCGACGCCACGATGGTCCTTTGCCCTGGGGGCACGCATTCCTTGGCGGGCAGTGGACGTCCGAGTCATCGACAGGACTACCACGAACGGATTGTGGATTTCCTTGAGCAAACGCAATATAGCGACAAACCGACGTAGAGGCCGCCCTGATGACTGTCGCCTTCTTAAGACAATGTTTCGCCACCGTCGCCACGCCTTCCCAAGGCGAAAGGGCGCCGCACTATAGCTACTAGTGCGGAGCGCCGCTTCTGCGCGTCAATACGACGCAAAACGACCAGTTTCAAAGAAATCCATGCTGATCGCATTTGCGCCGAATGAGCAGCGGATCACCGCTCATTCGTGTCTCGTCCCTCGTAATGCTTTTGACAACGCTGCCGTGGAGTCGCGAACTGCCTGTTGGCTCACCACTGCTGTCTGCACCATCTGAAACCCGTGTGGAGCGCCAGGGTAGATGTGCATTTCGACGGGCACCCCAGCCCGCATTAACCGTCGGGCATATTCGAGGCTCTCCTCAAGGAATAGGTCTAGTGCCCCGCACATGATGAATGTGGGTGGCAATCCCGCAAGATCTTCTGCCCGTGCCGCAGCGGCGTAGCAGGACACCTCGCGCGAGCCGGGCGCGCAATTGAGCAATGATGTCCAGCCATACAGATCTGAGGCCTGCGTCCAGATGAACTCCCCTGCATAGGGTGATACGTCGGGATCAATCGCCGTGCGGTCATCGATCATTGGGAAGACCAGATGCTGGTAGGCGATCGCATACTTACCCCTATCGCGCGCGAGCAATGCCAGCGCCGCCGCGAGGCCGCCGCCTGCGCTGTCACCGCTGACAAGAATACGGGTGCGATCTTGATCCGCTTCTCGTTGTACCAGCGGATGTACGAGTCGACCGCCTCGACGAACTGCTCAATGGTGGCGGTCTTCCAGTCCCGAGGATAGAACAGCTCATTCTTCAGCCGACCGAAGAAGCCTTCGCAGGCAGCGTTATCAGGTGAGCATGCTTTGCGAGACATCGAGCGGATGAAGTTCGCGTTGCTCATTCTTGAGAGCCAACCCGGCCAGCGGTAGTGGCCGCCCCGATCGGAGTGGACCACGGGACGATCAGCCGTGTCGGCCAACGTCTCGATGGCTGCGTCCAGCATCGTGTTGACCAACTCCGCGTCCGGACTGGTCCCAATGGTCCAGCTGACGACCATTCCGTCGAAGCAGTCGATGATGGGCGAGAGGTACACCTTGCCAGCCGGGATCTGGAACTCCGTGATGTCCGTGAGCCATTTCGCGTTGGGCACCGCGGCCTGGAAGTCGCGATCGATGAGGTTCTCAGGCGCTGGGCTGATTTCGCCAAGGTAAGACGCATAGCGGCGCTTTCTGGGCCTTGGAACAACCAGGCTTTCCTGCTTCATCAACCGCTGTACAACCTTCTCTGAGATCGTGACGTCCTGCCTGGTCAGAGATGCCTGCAGCCTGCGGTAGCCATAGCAGCGGTGGTTCGACTCAAAGATGTCGGTGATGGATTGCCGAACCTTCAGGTACTTGTCGCCCACCGCTGCGCGGGCCCGGTGATAGAAATACGAACTGCGCGCAAGATCCAACTGTGCAAGGAGCTCTGGCAGGCCATAGTGCTCCCTGAGGGCGTCAATCAGCAGTGTCTTCTCCCGGTTGGACAGGAGCTGCAGGTCGACGCCCAGGCCTTTTTTTAACAGTTCGTTGGCCTTGTTCAAAAGATCCTGCTCGAGGCGCAGTTGCCTGACTTCGCGGCGCAGGGACTCAACCTGGCGCTCGAGCTCATCGCGCTCCTGCGAAGGCGAAGATGGATTGGTACGTTTCATGGATGCGGGTGCTTCACGTCCCAGAAGTTGGTTCTTCCAGTTGTACAGCGTTGGCCGGCACACGCCGAACTTGTCGGCTACAGCCTGGGCACTTTCCTCGCGAGTGCAGAGTTCCATGACTCCTGCTTGCATCAGCTCCCCGGAATACCTTCGTCGCACCGTACTGCCGACGACACGCCTTCTGGCTTCAGGAAGGGCCTCGCGAATCCAAGCGGTTAGCGTCCCTCTGCAGGGGTAGCCCAGTGCCCTCATGGTGGCCGCAATGCAGCGGTCGTGAGCGAGGTAATGCTCGATAGCTGCCGCCTTCTGTTCCTTCGAGAACTTGGGTCTCCGGCCCGCATAGCCCGCTGGCAAGTCGAGCTTCTGCTGGTATTCGTTGTACCAGCCCTTCAGAGAATTCTTTGTTGGATAACCCAGCTGGCGGATCGTGGGCCTGACGCGCCTGCCCAGCTTGATATAGAGCTCAACCGCTCGAATTCGATCTTCGTAGGAATACATGAACTACCTCCTGGTAGTCCAAGTTTTCGTCCGCACCCCCAGATGGTCAGTTTTGGGTCGGCACTAACACCGGGACGGACCGGGAGGGCATGAAAAAAGGGGCTGGACGGGAACCCGGCCAACCCCTTGATTTTTCGATGCTTTCTTACAGCTTGTTAGCTTAAATCTGGTGCCGGAAATAGGAATCGAACCTACGACCTACGCATTACAGAGGAGTGCACTACGCCCATCTGAAAGATAGAAGCTTGCCCAAATCAGCTCGGCTGCGTACAGCAGATGGCAGTTGTCTATGGCTGCATGAAATGCGCTTCCCGCAGAGCAATGTCCTCTCTCAGAATGCGCTGGATTTCCAGCACTGCCGCCGCGCTCTGTTGCACGCTGTGTCCTGAAATGATGATTTTCTCGGATTGCGCCCCGGGAAGATGAGCGCTGCGGTAAGGCACGAGACCATCATCGGAATCAGCGAGGGCCACTTCGGCATTGGCCTGGGCCACGATCGAGTGATAGTTCACCTGGGCAGAGATGGGAAAGTCCGCCGCCGCGCGCACGAAAGGATCGTTCTCGTCGAGGTTGTCGACGCTATTGGGGATATGCCCCAGGCTTTCGTGGCTGCTGGCCGCCGCATTGGGTGCTAGTGTGTGGGCGAGTTCTTCGAGCACCGTAACGGGGAAGCGAATGAATCCCGCCATCCAGCGCCCCAGGCGTCCACCTGCGACCGACGTGCCCCGGTGCGGTGCTGCGATGAAGATGGCGCGGCCGACATGCGGGAAGGGCTCGAAACGCAACATCGGATCTATGCGTTTGATCTGCTGCGGCGTCAGCCGACTGCGATCCGCAGCCAGCTGCACCAGCGACTGGTCGGTTGACGACACCATCAACCGCGCGATGACCCCGCCCATGCTATGCCCCACCAGTACAAGGTCGGACGATGCCGGCGCCTGGCCGGAAGGATCGAAATGCGCCAGCGTATCCCCGAGCGCTCTGCGAATCATCGCGTGGTTCAATGCGATCGGCATATTGGTCGGGTAGTAGACCTGCCAGATTTGGTAATGCTGGCGCAGCGCCTCATCGCCCAGGATTTCGTTGGCGAGTTCCACCCAGGCTTCCGGGCTACTGGCCAGTCCGTGCAGCATGACGATGATCCGTCGGTTCGGATCGTAGGGCTGCATCAGGTAGACGTGCGGACGGTCGATTCCACCCTCGCGCCCAAGCAGGCTGCGCAGCGACTGCCGGTTGAAGTTGGCGCGGGCCAGCCACAGTCCGTAGCCGGCGGTGAAATTGGCCGCCAGCGGTACGCGCTGCCCGCGCAGCATGATGGCCGACTCCACATAGGGGTCATGCACCGTCAAACGGACAGTGCGGGTATGCAGCACGCTGTCCAGGTCGTCTCCGTCCGGGTGCAGCAGAATCGTCATGGACGGCGCGGGCATCTCGCTCCAGGGTAGAGGCTGCTGATTGCGTTTGGCCGCTGGATGGCCATCCCGGGTGGGGGCGGAAGTCAGGGGTTCGTCCGGCATGACCGCCACCAGCTCGGCGCCGAAACCGTCGCGCCGGTAGAGGCTGCGCAGTCCGCGGAAAGACAGGGACGAGGCTGGCAGGAGTTCGGCTGGCACCGCCGTACTGCCCGGCAAGCGCGCGCTGCGCATATCCAGCTGCAGCTCCCAGCCTGCAATGTTCCAGCGGGTCTGCGCTGGCAACTGCGTAGACATTTGTTGCCGAACCTCGAACATCCCGGTGGCGGCACGTTCGACCGCATAGTTATACCAATCCCGCACTTGCGTCTGGCGATCCTCGAAGGCTCGCTCCCCAGGCGTATGGTCACCGAAGAACAGGTAGGCATAGGCATAACGAATGGTCTCAAGCCAGGCGGCTTGCTGCTCTGATCCGGGCTTCATGGCCTGAGCCTGCGCCAGCCACAGTTCGGACAGTGCAGCCAGGCGTCGATCCGCGGCAACGCCGGTCACGGCGGCCAGGGCCTCGACGCAATCCGCTGAGATCGGTTTTGCGCAAGCCTGCGCATCCAATGCCGCCACCCTGATGGTCTGGGTCGTCGCATCGCTGAGTTTGCCGCGTGTCAGGATATCGCCGCGCTTGAGTTCGATGGCCTCGCCCGCATCCAGTGTATGAACCTCAACCACTGGGCCGAACTCACGCAGGATCGAGCAGCCCCCCAGCAACAGCGGGGCAATGACGAGCCACACTGCCATGCGGCAAGACTGCTGGAACCTCATGGAGATACCTCGTCGGCCGGCACGCCGGGCACACCTTGTCGAATCGACATCGAGAAGTCGTCTCCTGATGCGTCAGAGGCCAGTGCGCGTTCGTTGATGTGCCCCAGTGCCTGCAGTTCTGCGTAGCGATGGCCGGGCGTCAATCCGTGCAGGTCATGGATGTATTCCGCAAAGTGTCCGGACAGCAGCAGGCGATAGTCCGCCGGCAACGCTGGCGCAATGAGCCGAGCCAACTCGAACACGATGGTCGTGCAGTTGCTGGTCAAGGTATTGTAAAAGCGTGGCGCGCGCCGCAGGCCATTGGCCGCATCCAAATACTCCAGAAACAACGCGCGGACTTTTGCCTGACTTATCTGCAACCGATAGAGATAAACGTCCTCGCCTCGCGCATTACTGCGCGTACGCACAATGTCACGCTCATCGGCGGCTACCAGGATCTGCTCGAACTGACGGAAAAATCCGCCGACCGCTGAGAAGGTCTCGTGGCGCTCCTTGCGTATTTCCAGTGAGAACACCACCCGCTCGCCATCGTCGAAGCCGAACGATACGAGCGTGTGAGCGATGTTCGGCCCCATCCAGTAGGAAAGTACCAGGTCGGCGCTACGCAGGCGGGTAAGGTCGTAGGTACGGTTCTCCCAACGCGGCGTGTAATCGGTTTCACTGCGCCATTCGAAGTTGCGTACATTTTTCAGTTGAACATGATCGCCGTCGATCCTGGCCTCCAGCAACTGGGCGACATCGTCAGCCCATGCACGTTGGTGTGATGGCTGCAGCGTTCCCCACCACATGAGCAGGGCTGCCGTTGCGGCCCCGAACACGAATCCGGCGATCCTGCGTGTCCGTCTTTCAAGCAGGCCTGCCAGCGACACGGCGACGGACAGCCCCGAGGCAGACCAAGCCAGAGTGGCGATCCAGCGAGCCGCTGAATGTTGCGGCATCTGGTGCCACAGGGCCAGGGCGCCCCACACAGTCAGCAATAGCACCGCAATGCCGAACGCCAGGCGCATGGGGAGGTGCCTGACTTTTTGCGTCACCTTGCTCATCGAGGCTCCAAAAGCTCAAGCAGCAGTTGCCGATGCGCATCCTGTAACTGCACCAGCGCTATGGAAGGGTTGCCCCTGGATAGCATTGACGAGCTCAGCCATAGCAGTGCGGGAGCGAGTGCCAGCGGGAAAAAGTGCTCGGTCAAGACGCCCGGACGAATGATGCCCCGTTCTATGTTGCGTTGGATGATGAGCTGCGCCCGCTCTTTCAGTCCGTGCGCAACTTCGTTGTGCCAACGCTGCACCAGCTCTGGTGTTCTGGCGCTTTCGGCCAGAAGCAGCCGGTAAATCGACATCGTGGCAGGGGAGCTAAAGGTCGCGTATAGGCGATCCAGGTAGACATCTACCAGCTCTGGCAACGTCAGATCTTCATCCGGGAGCCAGCCCTGGAAATCGCAAATCTGCTTTGTCGTACGTTCGAGCAAGGCATGAAAAATTTCTTCCTTGCTTTTGAAGTGGGCGTAGATGCCAGCCTTGGACAAGCCTGCGCATTCCGCCAGGCGCTCCATTGACACGGCGTTGTACGTCCGATCCGCGAATTCGACCAAGGCCGCGTCGAGTATTTCTTCTTTTCTGGCGGCAGAGGACAGGTAGCGGCGCTTGTCGGGCGCGTCATCTTTCTTGGGTAGCATTCAAAGGCTCTGTTCAAAGATCTGAGGGGTGTTCCCACGGGCCGGTCACCGGCTCTACCAGAAATCAGGGCCTTCCTTGAACCCAAGCCGGCAGCTCGAATTGATCTGCGTCAATGACCGACGAGCCCGCTGATTGCGGTTCCCGGATTGTAACGTATAATTAAAAACAACCGTCCAGTCGTTTGTTTTCAAATTTCACGATGCAAGCCAACTCAGAGGCGCGAACGAACCCGGCACATCGGGATGTGACACAGGAAGAGCACCTAATCAACCAGCCAGGGGACACGGGGATGCACATATCAACAAGGAGATGAAGTGGACTTGACAGCACTTGCAAGCAGGAAAAGAAGGCCTGCGGACATCGGCCACGAACTCCGCATTGCGTGGGTGGCAGCTATCCCCTCCTCTGCAACCAGACCCTCTTCAGCCCGATACCCGTACGGAACGTGACCATGCCCCCAGCTTCCCTGTTGTTTCCTGCGTTCAGCTTGCGCACTGCCTCGTTGGCCCTGAGCGCCGTCGTCTTGACCGGCTGCATGTCGCTCGCTCCGGCGCCAGACACCCCGCCGCTGCCCGTGCCCGAAGCCTGGCCTGCGCATCTTGGATCAGGCACCGACGGTGCCCACGCGGGAGAACTTGCCTGGCAGGCCTACTTCACGGACCCTTTGCTGCAACGCCTCATCGAGACCGCGCTGGAGAACAACCGCGATCTGCGCCTGGCCGCGCTGCGTGTCGAGGAAGCCAGCGCCGCATTCCGCATTCAGCGCTCGGATCGATTTCCTGCCGTGGGCATGGGTGCCCAGGGTGGACGCGCCCGCGTCCCTGGCGATCTGAACATGTCGGGCCGGTCGCAGGTGGGCGGCGAATATCGGGCCGAGGTGGGTTTGAGCACCTGGGAGCTGGATCTGTGGGGCCGGGTCCGCAACCTGGAAGACGCCGCCCTGCAAAGCTGGCTGGCTTCCGACGCGGCCCGCCAGGCCGTCCACCTGGCGCTAATCGCCCAGGTGGCCGACGGTTATCTTGGCTTGCGCGAGATAGACGAACGCGTGGCTATCGCCCGTCAAACCGTCGCGACCCGCGAGGAGTCCTATCGCATTTTCCGGCGCCGCGTTGAAGTCGGCTCGACCTCGAAGCTGGACCTCACTCAAGTCCAAACTTTGCTGAACCAGGCTCAGGCGCTGCTAACCCAGCTTGAGCAAGCACGCGCCACGCAACTGCACGCGCTGGCACTGCTGGTAGGTGCCGATCCTGGCCCGCTGCCCACCAAGGCACCCTTCGATGAAACAACGGTGCTGGCCGAACTCCGGGCCGGCCTGCCCTCGGAGCTGCTGGTCAGTCGCCCGGACATCATTTCCGCCGAACACCAATTGCGTGCCGGCGATGCCAACATCGGCGCGGCCCGTGCGGCGTTCTTGCCGCGCATTGCGCTGACCGGCAGCTTCGGCACGGCCAGTTCCGATCTTGACGGCCTGTTCGATTCCGGCAGCCGCGCCTGGACCTTCATGCCCACCCTGTCGCTGCCCATCTTCGATGGCGGGCGGCGGCGCGCCAACCTGGAACTGAGCGAAGTGCGTCGTGACATCGCCGTTGCCGGATACGAGAAGACCATTCAAACGGCCTTTCGCGAGGTGGCCGATGCACTGAGCGCCAAGTACTGGCTGGCTGAGCAATTGACGATCCAGCGGGCCAATCTGGAAGCGCAAAGCGAACGCGCGCGGCTGGCCCAGTTGCGCTACGACAACGGCTCGGCCGCTTTCCTGGAGGTGCTGGACGCCCAACGCGATCTGCTGGATGCCGGACAACAACTGGTGCAGGCGCGCCGTGCGCTGCTGTCTAGCCAGGTGGCACTGTATGCCGCGCTCGGCGGCGGCACCCTCGCAGCAACCGACGGGGCGCAGGGTGCGACCTCGGCGCCCGCTCCCACCCCATCAATCCGTTAAGGCACGCCGAACCCATGACCTTCTCACCCTCTCTCAAGAAAAAACTCCTGGTCGCTGCCGCCGCAGCTGTTGTTGTCGCGCTGGCCTGGTGGGGCTGGACGAAGTTTGCCGATACCGGCCCCGGCAAAGGATTCGTCAACGGCAATGGCCGCATCGAAGCCACGGAGATCGACATCGCCACCAAGCTGCCCGGACGTATCGAAGACATTCTGGTCCGTGAAGGCGATTTCGTCTCAGCGGGCCAGCCACTGGCCAGGATGCAACTGGAAACGCTTGAGGCGCAGCGCGACGAAGCCTTCGCCATGCGTGAACAGGCCGAGCATTCTGTGACCGCAGCACAGGCCCAGGTGGCGCTGCGTGAAGCCGACGTGGTTGCGGCGCAGGCACTCGTCGGCCAGCGCGAGTCGGAGCTCGATGCCGCGCAACGGCGGCTGAAACGTTCGCAGACATTATCCCAAGAAGGCGCCGCCTCGATACAAGAGTTGGACGATGACCGGGCGCGCGTGCGGGGCGCACAGGCGACGCTCGCGGCCAGCAAAGCCCAGACCGCCGCTGCCCGCGCCGCGGTCGAGGCCGCCAAGGCGCAGCTCGTAGGTGCAAGGTCCAGCGTGTCCGCTGCCACGGCCAGCATCAACCGCATCGAAGCCGACATACGCGATAGCGAACTGCGCTCGCCGCGTGACGGTCGGGTGCAGGTGCGGGTGGCGCAACCCGGCGAGGTGCTGGGAGCGGGCGGACGCGTCCTGAATCTTATCGACCTGTCGGACGTCTACATCACCTTCTTCCTGCCCGAGACCGTGGCCGGCCGCGTCGCGCTGGGTTCCGAGGTCCGCATCATTCTGGATGCCGCGCCGGAGTATGTGATACCAGCCACTGTTTCCTTCGTCGCCAGCGCGGCGCAGTTCACCCCCAAAACGGTCGAAACCGCCAGCGAGCGGCAGAAGCTGATGTTCCGCGTGCGCGCGCAGATTTCGCAGGAGCTGCTGCGTGAACACCTGCAGCAGGTCAAGACCGGTTTGCCCGGCGTGGCCTGGGTCAAGCTCGACGCCAATGCCGAGTGGCCTCAAAACCTGTCCCTTCGCGTGCCGGAGTAAGGTATGAGCCACAGTGCGAGTGCGCAGCCCACGACCGTTGCAAGCGTCCGTCAGGTGCGCTTGCGTTACGGCGACGTCATCGCCCTGGATGGCATCGATCTGGACATTCCCGCCGGACGGATGGTCGGCCTGATCGGCCCCGACGGCGTGGGCAAATCCAGTCTGCTCTCATTGCTGGCGGGTGTGCGCATCATCCAGGAGGGCACGGTCGAGGTGCTGGGTGGCGACATGGCCAGCAAGGCCCATCGCAATAAAGTGTGCCCGCGCATCGCCTACATGCCGCAGGGACTGGGCAAGAACCTGTACCCGACGCTCTCGGTCGAGGAAAATCTGCAGTTCTTCGCGCGCCTGTTCGGTCATGGCTCTGCGGAACGCCGCCAGCGTATCGATGAGCTCACTCAGGCCACTGGCCTGCTCAAATTCCTGGAGCGCCCGGCAGGCAAGCTCTCCGGGGGCATGAAGCAGAAACTCGGCCTGTGCTGCGCACTGATTCACGACCCGGATTTTCTGATTCTCGATGAGCCGACGACCGGAGTGGATCCGCTGGCGCGCGCACAGTTCTGGGACCTGATCGAGCGCATCCGCGCCGATCGCCCCGGCATGAGCGTGATCGTGGCTACCGCCTACATGGATGAGGCACAGCGCTTCGACTGGCTCGCCGCCATCGACGACGGCAAGGTCCTCGCCACCGGTACGCCGAAGGAATTGCTGGAGAAAACAAACAGCCCGAACCTGGAAGAGGCATTCATCCGCCTGCTCCCGGAAGAGAAAAAGCGCGGACACCAAGCGGTTGTCATTCCGCCTCTGCCTGAGGACGGCGCGGACGATATCGCCATCGAAGCCGAGGGGCTGACCATGCGCTTTGGCGACTTCGTTGCTGTCGACAGTGTCTCCTTCCGTATCCGGCGCGGTGAGATCTTCGGCTTCCTCGGCTCCAATGGTTGCGGCAAGTCCACGACCATGAAGATGCTCACCGGCCTGCTGCCGGCGAGCGAGGGCCGGGCCTGGCTGTTCGGCCACGAAGTCGATCCGCATGACCTGGACACCCGCCGCCGTGTCGGCTACATGTCGCAGGCATTCTCGCTCTACAGTGAACTCACGGTACGCCAGAATCTGGAGTTGCACGCCAAGCTGTTCAGTGTGTCCCCGAACGATATTCCGGGCCGCGTGGACGAGATGGTGGAGCGCTTTGGGCTGGCGGACGTCATCGACAGCCTGCCGGCCAGTCTGCCGCTGGGCATACGCCAGCGCCTGTCGCTGGCCGTTGCCATGGTGCACAAGCCCGAGCTGCTGATTCTGGACGAGCCGACCTCCGGCGTCGACCCGGTGGCGCGTGATGCGTTCTGGCGGCTGCTTATTGAATTGTCGCGGCGCGACCGGGTGACGGTCTTCATTTCCACTCACTTTATGAACGAGGCCGAACGCTGCGACCGCATGTCGATGATGCATGCCGGCAAGGTGCTCGACAGCGACGTGCCCGCCAGACTGGTCGAGAAACGCGGCGCCAAAACCCTTGAAGAGGCCTTCATCGGCTACCTCCTCGAAGCCGAGGGCGGCACAGCCGCCCCGCCCAGCCAGCCTGAGGCCGACAATCACGAGGAGCCGCCATCCGCGGTACCCGCTGAACACCGCGGGCACCGCTCTGGAGGCTTCAGCTTGCAGCGCATGTTCAGCTATCTATGGCGCGAGACCCTGGAGCTGCAGCGGGATCCGGTCCGCGCTACCCTGGCGCTGGGCGGTTCGCTGCTGCTGATGTTCGTGATCGGCTTCGGCATCACCATGGACGTCGAGGATCTGAGTTATGCGGTGCTCGATCGCGACCAGACCACGCTAAGCCAGAGCTACACGTTGAACCTGGCCGGCTCGCGCTACTTTACCGAGCACGCGCCGATCGTCGACTACGACGATCTTGACCGGCGCATGCGCAGCGGCGAACTGTCGCTGGCCATTGAGATCCCCCCTGGCTTCAGCCGCGACGTGTTGCGGGGCCAGAACGTGCAGATCGGCGCCTGGCTCGACGGCGCCATGCCGCAACGCGCGGAAACCGTGCAGGGCTACGTTCAAGGCATGCACCAGCACTGGCTACTCGTACAGGCCAGCGAACGCAGCGGCGCCAGCGCCGCAGGCAATGCGAGCGTCGAGACGCGCTTTCGCTACAACCCCGATGTCAAGAGTCTGCCAGCCATGGTGCCGGCGGTGATCCCTCTGCTGCTGCTCATGCTGCCGGCCATGCTGACTGCGCTGGCGGTGGTGCGCGAGAAAGAAACCGGGTCGATCACCAATCTGTACGTGACGCCGGTCACGCGCATCGAGTTCCTGCTTGGCAAGCAACTGCCCTATGTCGGTCTGGCCATGGTGAACTTCCTGCTGATGAGCCTGCTCGCGGTCACCGTCTTCGGTGTGCCGGTCACGGGCAGCTTCTTCACCCTGTCGCTGGCCGCGCTGATCTTCTCCTTCGCCGCGACAGGCATGGGGCTGCTGGCCTCGGCCGTCACGCGCAGCCAGATCGCCGCCATGTTCTTTGCCATGATCGGCACCATCATTCCGGCCACCCAGTTCGCCGGCCTGATCGATCCCGTGTCCTCGCTTGAAGGCTCCAGCAAGTTCATCGGCGAGATCTACCCCGCCACGCACATGATCTCCATCAGCCGTGGCGTGTTCAGCAAAGCGCTCGGCCTGGCCGATCTGGCGGGGCCGTTGTGGTCGATGCTGCTGTCGGTTCCGGTGATTCTCGGTGCGGCCGTTTTGCTACTCAAGAAGCAGGAGCGCTGAGATGAGCGGAAGAAACGTTGCCAACATCTACGACCTCGGTGTCAAGGAGCTGTGGAGCCTTTGGCGTGATCCGATGATGCTCGTACTCATCGTCTATGTGTTCACCGCGTCGGTCTACACCTCGGCCACGTCCATGCCGGAGACGCTGCACAACGCGCCCATCGCCATCGTCGACGAGGATAATTCGGCGCTGTCCCAGCGGATTGCCTCGGCCTTCTACCCGCCGCAGTTCACGCCACCGGCCATGATCGACTATGGGGACGTGGACCCGGGCATGGATGCGGGGCTGTACACCTTCGCCCTGGTCATTCCGCCCAACTTCCAGCGTGACGTGCTGGCGGGGCGATCACCCGCCGCGCAGCTCAATGTCGACGCCACCCGCATGAGCCAGGCCTTCACCGGCAGTGGCTATATCCAGCAGATCTTCACCGGTGAAGTCAATGAGTTCGTCAAGCGTTACCGCGGCACCGACGCGCCACCCGTGGATCTGGCATTGCGCGCCCGCTTCAACCCCGCGCTCGACAAGGCCTGGTTCGGCTCGGTGGTGCAGATCATCAACCACATCACGCTGTTGTCCATCATCCTGACCGGCGCGGCGCTGATCCGGGAGCGCGAGCACGGCACCATCGAGCACCTGCTGGTGATGCCGGTCACGCCCGCGCAGATCATGCTCTCCAAGGTCTGGTCGATGGCCCTGGTCGTGCTGATCGCCTCCTTCCTGTCCCTCAATCTCATGGTGCGCGGCGTTCTGGGCGTTCCCGTCGAGGGTTCCATTGCGCTGTTCTTCGCTGGCGCGGCGCTCAGTCTGTTCGCCACCACCTCGATGGGCATCTTCATCGCCACCCTGGCGCGCAACATGCCCCAATTCGGCATGTTGATGATGCTCACCATCATGCCGCTGCAGATGCTTTCGGGTGGGTCTACCCCGCGCGAGAGCATGCCCGAGATCGTGCAGAACATCATGCTGATCGCACCCACCACCCATTTCGTGGAGCTGAGCCAGGCCATCCTCTACCGGGGCGCTGGCCTGGAGACGGTATGGCAGCCCTTCCTGGCGCTGGCCCTGATCGGCACGGTGCTGTTTTTCCTGTCGTTAGCACGCTTTCGCAAAACGATCGGCCAGATGGCCTGATCGTTTGACCGCCCGAGTGGGCACTCAACCCAGTAAGGAGTTTGACCATGAGCAATGAAACCATCCCTCCCAACCTGTTCAAGGCGAACCTGGAACTGCAGCTGCGCCTCCAACGCCTGATGCAGGAAAACGGCCAGCAATGGCTGGAGAACGCCGTGCGCGCGGGCAAAGACGGCATTGCCGAGTCCGGCGCGGAAATCGAAAGCCTGCTTAAGGCGGAGAACTGGCAGGAACTGGCCACGCTGCCCGCACAAACCTTCTGGCGTCAGTTTCAGCACCACGTGGGCGGCGCGCAGGCGCTGACACAAGTCGCGATCAAGAACCAGACAACCTTCACCCAAGGCCTGCAAAAAGCCATTCAAGACTGGCAGAAATCGGTTACGCAGGCCGTAGGCCAGGGCGATGCGGTACTCCCGTTCCAGGATATTTTCAAACAGTGGGGAGCCGTGTGGGCCTCGGCCCAGGACAAGGAGGCACCGGGCAAGACCGGTGGCCGCAATGCCGGCTGAACAACGCACCGCCCTGGTCACGGGCGGCAACGGTGGCCTGGGCGAGGCCATCGCCCGGGCCTTACACGATGCTGGCCATACCGTGATCGTCGTCCACTCGCCAGGCAATGCCAGCATCGGCGCGTGGTTGGAAGCCCAGGCGGGTGAAGGTTACAACTTCATCGCCTACGGCGCGGATGTGGCCGACCATGCCTCCTGCCAGGAGCTGGCCGGCCTCATTCAAGCAGACGGTCACCACATCGACATTCTGGTCAACAACGCGGGCATCACGCGTGATGCTACGTTCCGCAAGCTGAGCTACGCCGATTGGGATGCGGTCCTGCGCGTCAATCTCGACTCCGTTTTCAACGTCACTCGGCCATTCATTGACGGCATGCTCGAAAGGGGCTGGGGCAGGATCATCAACATCTCCTCCATCAACGGCTCGAAGGGGCAGTTCGGCCAAACCAACTACTCCGCCGCGAAAGCCGGGATGCATGGATTCACCAAAGCCCTCGCGCAGGAGGTGGCGCGCAAGGGCGTGACGGTCAACACCGTCTCGCCGGGGTATCTGGATACGAAGATGGTGACGAGCATGTCGGAGGAAGTGGTCAAGCAGGTGGTTGCCGGTATTCCCGTGGGTCGTCTGGGACGGCCTGAGGAAATCGCCGCACTGGTTGCATTCATCGCCAGCGAGTCTGCGGGGTTCATGACCGGCAGCAATGCGTCGATGAATGGTGGCCAGCACATGTACTGAGTGAGGAAGGGCCGGCAAGACGATGTGCCTGCGGCCCCTTTCCATTCAATTTTTCAGTTTCATCATAGAGGGAATGCCCATCGCCATGAATCGAGACACCACGACATCACCAACGGCCGATTGGGGGCAGTTGCTGTGGGACCCGTTGCGACTATCGGCGATGGCAAGCGAGTATGCAGTGGATGCCTGGCAGCGGTCCATTCTGTATGCCGACGTTCGCCGCCAACGCGGCAACCAGTACCAGGAGCATTTGCAGGAGCAGACGCCGAACGTACTCGACTTCGCCTCTGAGGTCATCATGTCCGGGCTGGACCTTCCGCAGCCGGTCAACTATGGCCTCGTACGTATCCTGCCGCCAGCCGACACGCCGAGCGATCCCCACAAGCGACCGTTCGTGGTGGTCGATCCACGCGCGGGCCACGGCCCAGGCATCGGCGGCTTCAAACCCGATAGCGAGGTCGGCGCGGCCCTCAAGGCTGGCCATCCCTGCTACTTCGTAGGCTTTCTGCCCGATCCCGTTCCCGGCCAGACCGTCGAAGACGTCATGCGCGCCGAAGCGGCCTTCGTGCGCAAGGTCGGCGAGCTGCACCCCGACAGCCGCGGCAAGCCTGCGGTCATCGGCAATTGCCAGGCAGGCTGGCAGATCCTGATGGCAGCCGCCGTCTGGCCCGAACTGTTCGGACCGATCATCGTGGCCGGTGCGCCGCTGTCGTACTGGGCGGGCGACATGCCGATGCGCTACGCGGGCGGTCTGACCGGCGGTAGCTGGTTGACGGCATTGACCAGCGATCTGGGCGCCGGCCGCTTCGACGGCGCCTGGCTGGTACAGAACTTCGAGAACCTGGACCCGGCCAATACGCTGTGGAGCAAACAGTACAACCTGTACGCCAAGGTCGACACGGAAGGCCCGCGCTACTTGCAATTCGAGAAGTACTGGGGCGGCCACGTGTTCCTGAACGATGTGGAAATACAGTACATCGTCGATAACCTGTTCATCGGCAACAAACTGAGTACGGCGCAGCTGGTGACGTCTGATGGCGTGCGCATCGACCTGCGCAATATTCGCTCGCCGATCGTGGTGTTCTGCTCCTATGGGGACAACATCACGCCACCGCCCCAGGCCCTGGGCTGGATCACCGATCTGTACCGCAACGATCTGGACGTGATGGGGCATGACCAGACCATCGTCTACGCCACCCATGACAGCATCGGGCATCTGGGTATCTTCGTCTCCGGCAGCGTCGGGCGTAAAGAGCACCAGGAGTTCGCCGCCAACATCGACGTCATCGACGTGCTGCCGGCCGGTATCCACCGCATGCTGGTCGATGAAAATCCCGACGGGTCGCAGGAAGGCGAGCCGACCGGGAACGCCTACCTGACTCGGATCCAGCGCAGCAACATCGATGAAGTCCGTGAGATCGTCCGTCCCGACCCTGAGAACGATCGCCGGTTCGCCGCCGTTGCGCGGATCTCCGAGGTCAACCTGGCTTGCTACCGCAGCTTCGTGCAGCCATGGATGCGTGCCCTGGTCACGGACCAGGGTGCGAAGTGGCTGGAGCCGCTGCATCCGCTGCGCATGGGCTATGAATTGTGGTCTGACAGGCATCCGCTCGCCGCCGCAGTACATGAGGCTGCGCAACACGTGCGCGACCATCGTCAGCCCGTCTCCGAGGCCAACCCTTTCCTGCAACTGCAGGCGCAGTTTTCCACCGCCGTCGAACAGATGCTGGATCAATTCCGTGATTGCCGCGACCAGATCTACGCACAGGCGTTTGACACGCTGTACAGCCTGCCGCTGGTGCAGGCCATGACTGGACAGAGCCTGCACGACGATGCACCGCCGCGACCCCATCCCAGCGAGACGCCCGAGCATCGCCAGTATCTGGCGCAAGAGTTGACACGGCTCGAAGCGGATATTCACAGCGGCGGGATCACCGAAGCCTCCATACGGGCGCTGTTCTTTGTGCTTGCAGCGCGTGGCGAGGCCGACGGGCGGCACTTCCGGCACGCAGAGGAAGTCGCGCGCCCCCATTTGGCAAACGACTTCGACATGCAGGTCTTTCGCCACCTCGTTCGTCGGCAGGCTTTGCTCATGAGGCTCGACGAGGACGCCACGGTGTCCGCCATCCCCGGATTGCTCAACGGCATAGCGCCCGATGACATCCGCCAGGTGGCGGGAATGATCGTGCAAGTGATTGGCAGCGGCGGTGTGCTGTCCGCACAAGAACAAGCCAGGCTGGAACAGGTTTCTACCTTGTTCGAGCAGGCCGAGCGCCAAGCGCAGGCGGCTTCGGCGCCCGCCGTGACAAGTCCCGCCACTGATACCTCCGCTACGGTCGTGGACGCGAAGTCGACAACCGCCATGCCACGCTCTGCCAGTGGCACATCCGCTGCGGTCGAGGATGCGAATGCGGCGCCAGCCATGCCGAGCTCCGCCAGTGACACCTCCGCTCCGGCCATAAACACGACCTCCAAGACATCCTCTCCAAAGCCTAAGGCGCCTCAGAAGAAAACTGCTGCGCAGAAAACTGTGTCCAAGACGCCAGCCGCCCCGCGGACAAGTCAAACACGGCGAGGGAAAGGCAAATGACGACGTCCTCCGCACCGGTCGATGGCGCCGCCGACGCATTGCAGGTTCTGCGCAACCGCACCTTCGACGAGATCGCCATCGGCGACAGCGCCAGCCTCGAACGCACGTTTTCGCCGCAAGACATCCACATGTTCGCGCTGCAATCGGGCGATGTGGATCCGGAATCTTCGGTGTCTTCGCCCTCGCGGGACACCACGGAGGCCATTTGTGCAAACGTCCTGATCTCGGCTGTGCTGGGAACACGCCTGCCGGGGCCTGGAACCCAATATGTCAGCCAGAACCTGCGCTTGCTCGGAGCCGTTCGGCCCGGCGACAGGCTGACCGTGCAGATGCAGGTGAGCAGCAAGGACACGGCCACCCATCACGTCACGCTGGACTGCACCTGCACCAGCCAGGAGGGGGTGGCGATTTTCCAAGGCCAGGTAGAGGTCGTAGCGCCCACTGAGCGCATTGAAAGAACGCGCACGGCGTTGCCGGAAATCCATCCGGATGCGCAGGGCCGCACAGGCCTGCAGCACCTGCTGGCGCATGTCGCGCACTTGCAACCGATTCGGGTAGCCGTCGTCCATCCGTGCGATGTCCCCAGCCTGTCCGCTGCGCTTGAAGCGCGCCACGCGGGGTTGATCGAGCCGGTGCTGGTCGGGCCACGAGGGCGGCTCGAAGCAGTCGCCACCGAGGCCGGGCTGGATCTGGCCGACGTCGCCATTGTGGACGTCCCGCACAGCCACGCCGCTGCGCAGCAAGCCGTCGCCTTGGCAGCCGCAGGTGAAGTCGAAGCCCTGATGAAAGGGAGCCTGCACACCGACGAGCTGATGTCCGCGCTGGTTTCGGCAGCAGCGGGGTTGCGCACCAAGCGCCGGGTCAGCCATTGCTTCCTGTTGCAGACACCGGCCTATCCGCGCCCGTTCATCGTCACCGATGCAGCGATCAATATCGCCCCGACTCTGGAACAGAAGGCAGACATCATCCGCAACGCCATCGAGCTGGCGCAGGTGATCGGCGTGCGCGAACCCAAGGTCGCAATCCTGGCCGCAGTCGAGACGGTCAGCCCGACGATGACGGCCACGCTCGACGCGGCGGCGCTGTGCAAGATGGCCGATCGCGGCCAGATCACTGGCGGCCTGCTCGACGGGCCGTTGGCCTTCGACAACGCGATCTCCATCGCCGCTGCGCGCACCAAGGGGATCGTCTCCGAGGTCGCCGGGCAGGCCGACATCCTTGTCGTGCCTGACCTGGAGAGCGGCAACATGCTTGCCAAGCAGTTGATATTCCTGGGCGGCGCAGCCAGCGCCGGAATCGTCCTCGGAGCGAAAGTGCCGGTCATTCTGACCAGCCGCGCCGACTCGCGCGATACACGCATCGCCTCATGCGCGATTGCACTGATGCTGGCGCACCACTATCGGCTGTCACCCCCGTGAATCGACTTATCAGCAACGTATCCACCCCATTGGAGGAAACACTATGAAGTACTCATTTTCTGGCCGCGTAGCCCTGGTCACCGGTGCAGGATCCGGCATTGGCGAGGCCATCGCGCGACTTCTTGCGAGTAACGGCGTGAGTGTCGTCGTCTCGGATGTCAGCGCCGACAATGCGCAGCGCGTCGCCAAGCTCATCAGCGCCGATGGCGGCCAAGCCGTGGCCAATGTGGCCGACGTGGCACGCATCAATGACGTTGAGGCTGCTGTGGCCTGCGCAGTCGATATGTTCGGCGGCCTTCATTTTGCGGTCAACAACGCCGGTATCAGTGGCGACCAGAGCCCAGTGGGGGAACTGGATCCTGCCGCCTGGAGCCGGGTAATCGATATCAACCTGAACGGCGTGTTCTATGGCCTGCGCCATCAGATTCCCGCCATCCTGCGTTCGGGTGGCGGCGCCATCGTCAACGTCTCTTCGATCCTGGGGGTGGTCGGCGATGCAGGAAACCCAGCGTACGTCGCAGCCAAGCACGCTGTTACCGGGCTGACCCGCTCGGCAGCGCTGGCCTATGCGGCCAAGGGAGTCCGGATCAACTCGATCCATCCCGGTTACGTGCGGACGCCCATCCTGGATTTCCTCGACGAATCGGCCCTTCAGGAAGCTGTTGGCCTGCATCCGATCGGCCGTCTGGGCACCCCGGACGAAATCGCCCATGCCGTGGCGTTTTTGCTATCGGAAGGAAGCAGCTTCTTTGCGGGCACCCAGCTCATCGCCGACGGCGGCTATACGGCACGCTGAATCTGACGACGATGAGCGTGCAGGCATATCCGAACACCGTGGCGACGTCACCGTGGCCGGGCAAAAAGAGGACGACATGATGGATGCGACCACGGCCCGCTCCGGACGCCCCGGGCACGGACTGATCCTTGTACTGAACTGCGGTTCATCCAGCATCAAGTTTGCGGTATTCGACCCTTCGGCCACGCCACTGCCTCGCCAGGCGTTGTGGAATGGCAAAGTGCTGGGAATCGGCGGCGCCGATCCGGATTTCGAAGAGACCGGGGTTGCGCCGTTCCCGATCAAACTGGACACGGCACATCCCTATCGTGCCGCGCTGCGCATCATCCGCGATCGCGTCAGTCAGCGGCTCGACGGCCGCCGGATAGGTGCGGTCGCTCATCGGATCGTCCACGGTGGCAGCAGGTATTTCGAGCCAGTGCGGGTGGACGCCCAGGTGCTCACCGATCTGCAGGGATACATCCCGCTGGCGCCACTGCACCAGCCGTTCGCGCTGGAAGCCATCGATATTCTGCTGCGCGAACAGCCGGAGCTGCCTCAGGTGGCCTGCTTCGACACCGGCTTCCATCACACCATCCCCAAGCTCGAGCAGCTCCTGCCGTTGCCCTACGCCGCATGGGAGCGCGGTCTGCGCCGGTACGGATTTCACGGCCTGTCGTATGAGTACATGGCTGAGGCTTTGCCCGAACGCCATGGCGACGCGGCGCGCAGGCGCACCATCGTTGCCCACCTGGGCAGTGGCGCCAGCCTGTGTGCTATGCAAGGACTCAAAAGCGTGGCCACCACCATGGGTTTCTCCGCGCTTGACGGGCTGATGATGGGCACCCGCACCGGTGCGCTCGATCCAGGCGCCGTGCTCTACCTGATGGAGATCGAGAAGCTTTCACTGGAACAAGTGGGGCGTGTCCTCTATCACGAGTCCGGTCTGCTCGGCGTTTCGGGAATCTCGGCCGAGCCGCGCGTCATTGTCCGGCACGAGAACGATGAAGGTGAAACGGGTGAGCGAGCGCGCTTGGCGCTGGACCTCTACGTGCGTCGCATCGTGCGCGAGATCGGTGCCTTGGTTGCTGTTCTGGGCGGTCTGGACATGCTGGTGTTCACGGCAGGTGTCGGTGAACACAATGCGTTCATTCGCGAGCGCATCGGTGCGGCACTGGGTTTTCTGAACATTGCCCTGGATACCGACGCCAATGCCAGCCACGCGGCGACGATTTCCAGCGACCACAGCCAGGTCATCGTGGCGATCGAACCCACCAATGAAGAGTGGATCGCCGCCAGCCATGCGCTGTCCTGCCTGGACAGGGAGAAGGTGCGATGAAGATCGATGCCTTCCATGGATTCACGCTCGCCATTCTGCTGTTGTTTGTGGGCAAGGGCTTGGTAGCGCGTTCGGGCATCTTGCGTCGATACAGCATCCCGGAATCCTTGGTGGGCGGCTTGGCTTGCGCCTTGGTTGTCTTCGTCCTGTACTACGGGATGGGGGTCACGGTCAGTTTCGATCTGGAAGCGCGCGATGCGCTGCTGCTGTACTTCTTTGCCGCCATTGGACTGAGTACCGACGCCCGCACACTGCGCCATGGTGGACGGCCTTTGCTGATCCTGTCGGGGTTGGCCATCGGGTTCATGGTGCTGCAGAACCTCGTCGGGATGGAGACGGCCCGCGCATTCGGCCTGGATCCGCGCGCCGGTCTCATGGTCGGTTCGATTTCCCTGACCGGAGGGGTGGGCACCACCTTGGCCTGGTCCGATTACTTCGTTCAAAACCTCGGCATTGCGCAAGCGCAGGAACTGGGGTTGGCGGCGAACATGATCGGCCTGATCGCGGCCTGCACCATCGGCGGCCCGATCGCAGGTCTGCTCATGCGCAGGCATCGACTTCGAGCCTCCGGAGACAGCGCCCTGGAAATTGGCACGCTGCACAGCGATGAGCAGCATGCCCGCCTGGACTACTACGGCGTGCTGCTGGCATTGCTCTGGCTCAACTGCGCCTTGATGTTGGGCTCAGGAATCAATGCCTTGGTCGCGCTTACCCCTGTCACGCTGCCCGCCTTTGTGGGCTGCCTGCTGGCCGGAATTCTCCTGCGCATGGTGGCCGACTGGATGAGGCCGAGTGGGCGCGGGCGTTTATGGAACTGGCCAAGCATGCAGCCAGGCATCGCCCTGGTCTCCGACATGTCATTGGGCCTGTTTCTGACCATGGCGCTGATGGGGCTCAGGCTCTGGGAACTGCAGCCTGTGCTTGCCTTCATCACGGTGGCGATGCTGGTGCAGATCATCTTGGTCATCGCGTTCGTTTTTCTGATCGTTTTTCGGGCAATGGGCAAGGATTACCAGGCTGCAGTGATGTGTGCCGGTTTCGGCGGAATCGCGCTGGGCTCTACCGCCACCGCCATCGCCAACATGACGGCGGTCACTCGGGAGCATGGCGCTGCGCGCGAGGCGTTCATTGTGGTGCCCCTGGTGTGCGGGTTCGTCATCGACATTGCGAACGCACTGGTGATCAGCCTGATGGCCGGTTAAGACGAAAGAATTAACGGAATGCGCCGGCAGGCGGAGACATCTCTAGCACGCTGGCACGGTGTCATCGCAAAAGCGCTGGTGACATGAGTGCCGGTGTGCATGAACACAAGCGAGCACAACTACCCCCGTGTTCAAACGAGGGCGCTCCATCTATTTGAATAGCAATTGAGGTAATGCGTTTTGACAAAAAACAAGAAAGGTAATACTTCATCGACAATCGTTCCGGCACTGGATATGCAAGCGCATATGGCTTGGGCCCAGGCTTGGTCCTCAATTTCACCTGAATCGTCGCTGTTGGCTTGGACGGACTGGGCAAGCCATTTAGCGAACAGCCCCGGAAAGCAATCGGAGCTTTTGTCTTTTGCAGGCTCCTTGTCTGAGCAATGGATGTCTCTGCTGAAAAAGAGCTTGGTCAGTCCGGACCAGGAAGTTGCATCTCCTGAACCGTCACCTACCAATGACCGTCGTTTCAACGATCCGGCATGGGATCAATGGCCCTACAACCTTTTCCGCAGTTCCTTTCTTATTCAATCCAAATGGTGGGAGCAAGCCACGCAAGGTGTATGGGGTGTTGATCCACAACACGAACGCCTATTGGCGTTTGGCGCAAAGCAATGGCTGGAAATGGTATCGCCGACCAACTCTGCGCTTTTTAACCCCGTTGTCCTGAAAAAAACGATAGAAGAACAAGGCGCCAACCTGGCGCGTGGCATGTCCAACTTTCTCGATGACCTGCGCCGACAACTATCCGGTGAGCCTCCTGCGGGAACCGAGAACTTCGTCGTTGGGCGCGACGTGGCGGTGACGGAAGGAAAAGTCGTACTGAGGAATCAATTAATCGAGTTGATTCAATACACGCCCACTACCGCGAAAGTCCATCCTGAGCCAATACTGATCATTCCTGCCTGGATCATGAAGTACTACGTACTCGATCTATCTCCCCATAACTCGCTGATACGGTATCTGGTTGCGCAAGGGCATACGGTTTTTTGCATCTCCTGGAGAAATCCGGATGCTGAGGATCGAGATTTGGGCATGGATGAGTATCTTGAGTTCGGCTTGCGTGCGGCGCTGGACGCCGTGACATCCATCGTCCCCGAGCAGGGAATCCACGCGGCTGGTTATTGCCTGGGCGGAACGCTACTGGCCATTGGTGCTTCAGCCATGGCGCGTGATGGCGATACGCGGCTGGTGTCGGTAAGCCTGCTTGCCGCACAGACGGACTTCAGCGAACCGGGCGAGCTGAGTCTTTTCATCAACGAGAGTCAAGTGGCGCTGTTGGAAGCCAGCATGGCTCAAACCGGTTATTTGACCTCCGACCAGATGAGCGGAGCTTTTCAGCTACTGCGCTCCTACGATCTCATATGGTCTCGCATGATTGACGAATACCTATTGGGCGATCGCCGGCCAATGACCGACCTGATGGCTTGGAATGCCGATGGGACTCGCCTGCCCGCGAAGATGCATTCGCAGTATCTCCGACGCCTTTACCTGAATAACGATCTCAGCGCGGGGCGTTATCCCGTCACGGGTCGCCCCGTTTCAGTGGGAGACATCGCTGTGCCGGTGTTTTGCGTCGGCACTGCCTCGGATCATATTGCGCCTTGGCGCTCGGTTTACAAGCTGCATCTCCTGTCTTCGGCCGAGCTGACTTTCGTGCTGACCACTGGAGGACACAACGGCGGCATCGTGAGCGAGCCCGGCCGAGGTAAGCGCCAATATCAAATCCATACCCGCGCGGCCGGTGATGGATACATGGCGCCGGACGAGTGGCAAGCCACTGCACAGACGCATCTAGATTCGTGGTGGCCGGCATGGTCAGCATGGCTTCGAGAGCGCTCTGGTGAAGGTGTTGCGCCTCCGCTCATGGGGGCCGAATCCCGTGGATATCCCACTATTTGCGACGCCCCGGGGAAATATGTACGCAGCTGAATACGCGCATACCGCGTCCGCTATTGCGACACGCTATGCGCAATATCTATTCGACACCCCACCTACTTTGATAACTGGAGACATTCATGTACTCAAGACTGCTGGTTCCGCTCGACGGAAGTTCTACCGCCAATTTGGCCCTCCACCACGCCGCGGTGCTGGCACGCCTAAGCGGTGCAACCATCATCTTGCTGCACATTATCGAGGAAATGAAGCACAGCAACGGCTTCGAGAGGCCGAGAATTTACCTTGAAGAAGTAAGGCCAGGCTTCCTGGCGGCCGGGCAGAAGCTGCTCGACGAGGCGGCGCTCTGGCTGAGACAGGAAGGCTTGACGGTAGAGACCGTCCTTCTGGAGAGCAAGGGCGAGCGCGTCTCGGTACTTATCGCGCAGCAGGCACTGGCTACCGGATGCGAGCTGGTGGTGCTGGGCACCCACGGACGTCGGGGCGTGGACAGGCTGCTGCTGGGAAGCGATGCCGAGCAGCTCGCTCGGATCGCACCGGTTCCCGTGATGCTGGTACGCCAGCCCCATTCTGTCATTGCTACTGCAACCCCTGGGCACGGTGGCATGCCAGCGTGACGAAAGTTCAGCCCACTGACCTCGCTGAATGGAGGCTCAGAGTCGCAGCTACCTTGCTGCTGCTGTCGCTGAGTGCCTGCGCGCAGGCACAGTCCTGCCACCGTGACAATCCGCTGCGCTCGACCGGAACGCTCAATCTGCGGATCGACAACGACATGTTCGGCGGCATGGGACAGGATCAAGGGTACTCCAACGGGTTTCTCGCCAGTTGGGTTTCCCCCAACCTCGTGGACTATAGCGATGACCCTTGTCTACCGCGTCTCGTCCGTGGGCTGAATCGCTTTCTCACGATGCTCCAACCCCAAGGCTTCGACGAACAGAACATGACCATCGGCTTCGGGCAGATGATGTACACCCCGAACGACAAAACGCGCAGCGATCTCATCAAGGATGATCGTCCTTTCGCGGGCGCCTTGATGTTGAGCCTTGGCTATAACGCGAGGCGGGGCGATACGCTGCGCACTTCGCAACTCCGCGTGGGGGTGGTGGGGCCCTCCTCCCAGGCCAGGCAAGTCCAGAACTGGTGGCATGACACCGTCGGAGTGGACAGATTCAATGGCTGGAGACATCAACTGCGCGACGAACCCGTGCTGCAGTTGCTCCACGAACGCCGAACACGAGTCATCAGGCAAGAAAACGTCAGCGGTTGGGGTTGGGATCTGACCCGCCACTGGGGCGGCAGCTTGGGCAATTTCGCCACCTACGCGAATGTCGGCGGAGAACTGCGCTATGGCCTACGCCTGCCGGACGACTTAGGCACCGCACCGCTGCGCCCGGCTGGAGAAAACACCTCGCCCGTGCGTAAGACCGCTGGCAGCAACTGGAACGGGCACCTGTTCGTGGCACTCGACGGTCGCTGGGTTTTGCACGACATCACGTTGGACGGCAATACGTTCAAGTCCAGTCATAGTGTTGATAAACGGCCATTCGTGGCCGATGTGGGCTATGGCATCGCGATGACTCAGGGCAACTGGCGCATCGCGATAGCCCGCTACCACCGCACCCGCGAATTTCGTGGACAAAAGGAAATCCCGGTCTACGGAACGATCACCGTAGGACGGCGATTCTGATGCAGATCGATTCCTTGAACGCCATGCAAGCCACTCTGTTGCTGTTCATGACAAGAGCCTGGTTGCTTGTGGAGCTACCACGTCGACGCAGTACTGCCAATGCCGTCGTCATTAGCCAGTTGGCAAGGTGAACACAGCGAGCTGAACGATAAGGCACCCGCGCTCGATAAGAGACCAAGGACAACAAATAAGGAGATAAATGGATGCAACGACTCACCCTGGCCCTACCCGGCAATGAAGATCTGGCCCGCGGCATCGCGCAGGCATGCGGCAGCGAAGCCGGCCGCATCGAAACGCGCCGATTCCCCGATGGCGAGAGCTATGTCCGGTTGCATGGCGAACCTGCCGATCGGATCGTGGATGTGATTTGCACGCTGGCCCATCCTGATCCGCAGTTCCTGCTTCTGGCTTTTGCCGCTGACGCGGCGCGCGAACTTGGCGCGCAAGAGGTGAACCTGATCGCACCGTATCTGGCCTACATGCGCCAGGACAAGCGATTCCATGACGGAGAAAGCGTGACGTCGCGGTCCTTCGCACGTCTGGTCTCATCGACCTTCGACAAGCTGCTCACGGTGGATCCGCATCTGCACCGCTATCCGACACTATCAGCGGTCTACACGATCCCCACCATCACCTTGCATGCCGCACCACTGCTGGCCGACTGGATCGCGAATCATGTCGAAGAACCTTTGATCGTGGGCCCCGACGAGGAAAGCGAGCAGTGGGCCGGCGCCATCGCGTCCCGCATCGGCGTACCGCACGCTGTGCTTCGCAAGACACGCCATGGCGATCGCAGCGTGGACATCGATGTTCCCGACCTGTCGATCTGGCGCGGCAGAACGCCGGTGCTTGTGGACGACATCGCATCATCAGGCCGCACGCTCGCCGTCGCGGCGCGCAAGCTCGCCGAGCAAGGAATGCGCAAGCCGGAGTGCGTAGTGGTGCATGCCCTGTTCGCCGAGGATGCCTGGGCCCAATTGACACCGTTGTTTGCCCGAATTACGTCCACCGACGCAGTACCGCATCCGAGCAACCGGATTGGTCTCGCTTCGCTGATTGCCGACGCTCTCTCTAGCGGGAAAACCGATCCGCGAGGCTGATCTTTTTATCGATCCAACTATTTTCAAGGAGACCTGAAATGTCCTCTCAAGCTAACCTCGCAACCGATTGGCGTGCTGGTTACGGGCCCATCGCGCACAGGTCTGAAACCATCGAACGTATGCAGGCCCTAGTGCAACGTCTGGTCGCGCAAAGGCGTATAGCAGACGAAGCCTCGGCCCATGCGCTGCTGGCTGCAGCCGACCGGGTGGCCTGCACGGCCATGAGCGTAGTGGCGCATATGACCTATGCCCGGCGCATCGACCGAAGCGGCTGCCCACTGGGCTCCGATGATTTCAAACAAACGCCCGAAGGCCACACCGGCGGCTCGCTCAACATGGTGCCAGCCTTCGTGGGTTATCTGTTGGCCAACGCGCTGACCGGGACGACACGCGGCTGGCTCATGGGGCAGGGGCACTGCGTGGCCGCGATCGAGGCGGTGAACGCACTGACCGGCGATGTATCCGCCGCCCAGCGTGGACGCTACGACCGCAGCGAGGCGGGCCTGTCGCTCCTGATCGCGGACTTCTACTCCTATGCCATCGATAAGCAGGGTCGGCCCGCGGTACCGCTGGGTAGCCATGCCGGGCCGAACACGGCCGGCGCGATCTCCGAAGGCGGCTATCTGGGGTTCGCCGGGCTGCAGTATGTGCACACGCCGTTGCCGGGAGAAAGCCTGGTGGCATTCCTCAGTGATGGCGCTTTCGAGGAACAACGTGGCTCGGACTGGGCGCCGCGCTGGTGGCGCGCCGAGGACTGCGGCTTCGCCATCCCGGTCATGATTCTCAACGGACGGCGCATCGAGCAGCGCACCCAGATCGTGCAGGAAGGTGGCGCTGCCTGGCTGGCCGAAGACCTGCGCCACAACGGCTTCGATCCCGTCATCGTCGATGGACGCGATCCAGTGGCGATCGCATGGGCCATTGTTGAAGCCGAAGACACGCTGAGCGCCTTCGCTGCACGCTCGGATCGGCGCTATCCGGTCAAGCTGCCTTACGTGATCGCCGAGACGGAGAAAGGTTTTGGCTTCCCGGGCGCGGCGACCAATGCCGCCCACAACCTGCCGCTGAACGGCAATCCGCGCGAGGATGCGCAGGCACGCGAGGCCTTCAACGCAGGGGCTGCGGCGCTGTTCGTGCCTGAGAGCGAACTGGCAAACGCGTTCACCGTCCTGGCGAATCACGGCCAGAGCCAGCGCTCGCGCGAAAGCGAGCACCCCATGGCCCGACGCCATCCAGCGAGCCCTCATCTGCCGATGCCGGCCTGGGTGCCAACCGAGGTGTCGGGCAGCGCCATGTCCGCACTGGACCGTTGGTTCGTGGAGCTAGTGCAGGCAAATCCACAGTTGCGCATCCGGATCGGCAATCCCGATGAACTGGCCAGCAACAAGATGGGTGCCACGCTGGCGCTGCTCAGGCACCGCGTCAACGTGCCCGAACCCGGCGCCCCGGAATCGACGGATGGCTCGGTGGTCACCGCACTCAATGAAGAAGCCGTTGCGGCCGCCGCCCTCGCCAACAAAGGGGGGCTGAACCTGATCGTCAGCTACGAGGCCTTCGCGGTCAAGATGCTTGGATTGATGCGCCAGGAGATCATCTTCGCGCGTCGGCAGAAGGAACTGGGCCAGCCGCCAGGCTGGATCTCCGTCCCGCTGATCGTCACATCCCACACCTGGGAGAACAGCAAGAACGAGCAGTCACACCAGGACCCGACCATTGGCGAAGCATTGCTGGGGGAGATGTCGGACACCGCACGCGTGTTGTTCCCGGTGGATGCCAACACGGCGTGCGCCGCGCTGCGAGCGGTCTACGCCAGCCGGGGCCAAGTGGCTTGTGTTGTGGTCTCCAAGCGCGACACGCCGAATCACTTCAATGCCGCCGCCGCTCAATCGCTGATCGAGCACGGCGCAGCCCATGTAGCCGGCGATCCGGCTACAGCACAACTGCAGTTCGTGGCGATTGGCGCCTACCAGTTGGAGGAAGCGCTCAAAGCCCACGCCCGCCTGGGGCACCATGGGTTTACGTCGTGCGTCACCGTGGCGATCGAGCCCGGCCGTCTGCGCATTCCACGAGACGACCTTGAGGCCGCCTTCGTGCTCGGTGACGAAGCACTGCAAGCGCTCTTCCCGCCTCACCTGCCGCGCGTGTTGATGAGCCATACCCGCCCTGAGCCGATGCTGGGCGTGCTGCGCCGCATTGACAGCGGCCCCTCGAAGACGCGGGCTTTGGGCTACATCAACCGCGGCGGCACACTCGATGTGGCTGGAATGCTGATCGCCAACCGCTGCACCTGGGCGGACGCCATCTATGCGGCTGCGCAAGTGACCGGCTGGAACAGTTCGCAGGTTGCTGCGGCCGCGACCGACGCGCGAATTTCAAGTGGTTCTGACGCGGTCCGCGGCGACCGCGCCGGTTCCTGATTTCACAACCCACCAACAAGAGAGGAGACAAATACATGCTCTCATTGACCAGCCTGGGTGGTGCCGGCACCGTCACCGGCTCCAAGCACCTTATCACCCATGGCAATACCCGCATCCTGATCGACTGCGGACTGTTCCAGGGATTGAAAAACCTGCGCGAACTTAATTGGCAGCGCCTGGCCGTTGAACCCAAGGACATCGATGCGGTCGTACTGACGCATGCGCACCTGGATCATTGTGGGTATCTGCCCCGATTGGTGCTGGACGGGTTCCGCGGGAAGATTTTCTCGACCTCAGCCACGCGAGATGTCGCCGAACTCATCCTGCTCGACAGTGCCTGGTTGCAAGAGAAGGACGCCGAGTTCGCCAATCGAAAAGGATTTTCCAAACACAAGCCAGCCCTTCCGCTGTATCGGGTTCGGGATGCAGAACGTGCGCTCCTGCAGTTCAAACCGGTGCCGCTGCATCAAGAGACGGAATTGCCGGGCAATGCCCGTCTACTGCTGCGCAGCGCTGGTCACATTCTTGGGGCGGCGACGGTTCAGATCGACATTGGCGGCAAGCGTTTGGTGTTCTCCGGCGACCTGGGGCGCTATGACGATGTGGTCATGCCTGATCCTGAACCCGTCACGGCAGCGGACTACATCATCATCGAGTCCACCTATGGCAATCGTCGTCATGACCGTTCCGATGCCGTCGAAGCGCTGGGCGACATCATCGAGCGCACGACTCGCCGCGGAGGCACCGTAGTGATTCCCGCTTTTGCCGTTGGACGCGCGCAGTCGTTGATCTATGACCTATGGCTGTTGCGACAGCGCGGTCGGCTCCGCACCGTGCCCGTCTATCTGGACAGTCCCATGGCCACCAGCGCAACTGCGCTGCTGCACCGCCATGCCGACGACCACAAGCTCGCACAACACGATTTCGAGGCGGCATTCTCAGAAGTCACATACATGCGCGACGTTGAAGAGTCCAAGGCGCTATCGGCGAATCGCTACCCCAAGGTGATTATTTCCGCCAGCGGCATGGCCACCGGTGGCCGCGTGCTGCATCACATAGAAGCGTTTGGCGGCAGTCATCAGAACACGCTGCTGTTCTCTGGATTCCAGGCAGCAGGTACGCGCGGACGCAAGCTGCTTGAGGGCGCTCGCGAAGTCAAAATTCATGGGCGCTGGATGCCGATCAAGGCGGAGGTCGCCGAGCTTGCGATGTTGTCGGCTCATGCCGACAGCGATGAACTGATGCGTTGGCTGGGCGGCTTTACCCGGGCGCCGGAAGGGGTGTTCATTGTTCATGGTGAATCCAATGCCTCCGAGGCGCTGCGCGAACGTATTCAGCGCGAACTCAAATGGCACGCATCGGTGCCCATGCAAAACCAGGAGTTCGCCCTGTGAGTGCCCGCATCACTCCCCAGACACCCGCCTTGCAAGCATTGCGCATGCGACTGCATGCCCAGCATCAACCCGTCGTCTTGATGCGTACCGATTGCCATGTCTGCCGTGCCGAAGGGCTGGCACCGCGGTCACAGGTACTGATCATTGCCGGCGACCGCACTGTGCAAGCGCTACTGTACCAAATCGACAGCGATCTGCTCAAAACCGGACAGATCGCTCTGTCCGAGGCCGCCTGGGATGCCCTGGACATTCATGAGGGCGATCTTGTGCAGGTTCGGCATCCTCCGCTGCTCGAATCGTTGTCGGCCGTGCGTGCGCGAATTCACGGCCACCGACTGCAAACGACGGAGTTGCAGGCGATCGTCCGTGATGTGGTCGATGGTCGCTATACCGATGTCGCACTTTCGGCCTTCCTGACCGCAACGGCGGTACTGCCTCTGGATATGCAAGAGACCATCCATCTCACCCGTGCGATGGTCGATGTCGGAGATCACCTGCAATGGCAGGCTCCGATTGTTGTGGACAAGCATTGCGTGGGCGGATTACCGGGAAATCGCACCACGCCGTTGGTGGTTGCCATCGCCGCAGCCAATGGATTGGTGATGCCCAAGACCTCATCACGCGCCATCACCTCTCCCGCTGGCACCGCGGACACCATGGAAACGCTGGCTCCTGTAGACCTGGACCTGGATACGCTCAGAAAGGTCGTGGAGAAAGAGGGTGGATGCGTGGCGTGGGGCGGCGCGATGCACCTCAGCCCCGCGGACGACATCTTCGTGCGTATTGAGCGTGAACTGGATATCGACACGCAAGGACAACTGATTGCCTCGGTGTTATCCAAGAAGATTGCAGCAGGGGCGACCCACATCGTGATCGATATTCCGGTTGGGCCAACCGCAAAAGTCCGCAGCCGGGAAACTGCCGAGCATCTTGCGCATCACCTTTCGGAAGTCGCCGCGTCATTTGGCCTTGTATTGCGTTGCCTGTTTACAGACGGGAATCAGCCTGTCGGCAGAGGTATCGGCCCGGCGTTGGAGGCGCGCGACGTGTTGGCCGTATTGCGCAACGAGGCGGATGCGCCGCAAGACCTATGTGACCGCGTGGCGTTGGTCGCGGGCGCGGTGCTTGAGCTTGGCGGTGTCGCCAAAGAAGGGGACGGACTTCGGTTGGCTCACGAGACGATCAGCAGTGGCCGCGCCTGGGAAAAATTTCAGAGAATCTGCGCGGCTCAGGGGGGATTTCGTGAGCCGCCCCAAGCTCTCTATGTCGAACCGCTTTTGGCAACCACTTCAGGCCGAGCAGTACACATCGACAACCGTAAGCTGTCCCGTTTAGCCAAATTAGCCGGAGCGCCTGAGAGTCCAGCCGCAGGGATTCAATTGCAAGTGCGCTTAGGTGACGAGGTAACACGCGGACAATCATTGATGTTTTTGCATGCGCAAACCTCTGGAGAGATGGCCTATGCACTCGCATACGTGCATGACATTGGTGACATCGTAAAGATTGAACCTTAGCGCCGTAGATAAACAGGGCTCTTGAATGCTCAGTCAAACACAGCCCGGCCTCTCGTTTGGAAAAGTTGAACGCCTACATCTCGTGCTCAAAGAGCATATGCAAAAAACATCGCCTAGAAGTTTTCAACCTGCATAGCGTGGAGCAAATAGAAGGAGGTCGTCAGCGTCTGAATAGGAACATTGCTCATGGAACTGCGACACCTGCGTTGCTTTATCGTTTTGGCCGAAGAGCTTCATTTCACACGGGCCGCCGAGCGCCTGCATATCGAGCAACCCCCTTTATCTCGCGCCATCAAAGAGCTTGAAGACGAACTGGGGGTGGTACTTTTCGACCGAAATCGCCGTGGAACCGTTCTGACCGCAGCAGGTGCTGCCTTCTTGCAGGATATTCGACGCCTGCTCACCGTCCTGGAGCAGGCACGAGAAAACGCCAAGGCTGTCGCCTCAGGCTTGCGAGGCAGCTTGCGCATTGCAGTGTCCGATGGTGCGATCGATCCTCGACTGTCAGCATTTCTGGTCCGCTGCCGCGCAGAGGAACCGGAGATAGAGATACGCCTATCCGAGGTGCCGTTGGCCGAGCAGCTACGCGGCTTGCGGTCAGGCGACTTCACGATCGGATTCGCGCACACGGCCGAAGTCGGTGACGACATTGTTGCCGAACCCATCTGGCGGGATCCGTTGGTGATCGCCGTGCCAGCTCGGCACGCGCTGCTCGTCCACAAGAAGGTCCCACTTCATGAACTCCGGGGGCATCCGCTTGTCTTGTGCGACCCTCACGCATGCGAGGGGTACTGCCGCGAATTGGGGCGGCTCTTGCAGGTGCTGGAGCACAAGCTGAACATCGTCGAGGAAGTGTCTTCGCTGGACATGATGCTCACGCTGGTCGGTGCAGGATATGGCGTCGGCTTCATGACGGCGACCAAGATTCCGGTCTGCCAATGGCCGGATGTGGTGATTCGTCCCTTGGCGATGGATTCCGCGGTGATCACCACCTACTTGCTTCGGCCTGAAAGCAACAGTTTGTCGGCTTCGCTGGAGCGGTTTATCGCTCGGTTACGCGACTCGTCCGACGGTTGACGGAGTCCTGCCGGCGGACATCCTCAAGGATCGGTTTCGGCACGCAGATTGCGTTCGGTCGCCGTCATCAGTTCAGCCGCGCTTATCCTGAGCGCCGTAGAAATTCTCAGTATGAGAGGCAGTGTGGGCACGTGCTCACCGCGCTCGATCTTGCCCATGTGCGAGCGCGAGATGACTGCCCGAGACGCGAACTCGTCTTGCGCGACTCCCTGAGCGACGCGGGCAGCGCGCACGGCCTGTCCGAAGGCCAACGCCGACTCGGATTCATACGTTGATGTGCCAGTAGGGCGGCCTGGCTGGATTGTTGATTTCTGCATTAGCAGAAGCGTCAAACAATCTTCCAAAATTAACCACGTTATTTTTAACGACGTTAAACTTCACTCTTAACCACGATGTTGGTTCGCCTTCCTGGCCAGATCGCTTCTTGGGGGTCCTCATGCATGCCACCAGCCAGTTTTCTCATTTCAGGCTTGCTATAGCACCCGGGGTGCCGTCCTCATGCCTCTCCACGCTTCTCGCCCTGCAGCGCACGGAAGAGCCGGACACCCCCATCGCCTTCTTTGAAGCCTCGGGTGACGACCTGGTGATCGGCCTTGAAGAAGGCCGCTATGACGCAGGAATATCGCTTCGGCACGTGAGTGCTCCGTTCCTGAGAAGCCAGCCTTTGTGGATCGATAACATGGCTGTCGCCATGCCATTGCGGTCTTCCTTGCTTGGCCGGGCAACGCTCACGACCGCCGAGGTTCTGGACTACCCCGGGTTTCGCTGGCAAGCAGAGACCTGCCCGCTGCTGGATCAGCGGTTGTCCTCCTTCCCGCCGCTGAGCGAGCAGAGCATGCAGCATGTCACTTCGTTTGAGATTTTGGCGCTATGGGTCGCCGCTGGCTATGGCGTCGGGATCTCTGCGCAATCGCGTATTGAGCGCGCCCATGCCTGGGGCATCACCATGCGGCCGCTTTCTGATGCTCCCTACGAGGTCGTGACACATCTGCAGCGGCCCAGGGAGCGAGCCAGCGCCATTTCTGAGCTGTTCGAGCGCAGGGCGATGCAGGTTGCCAAAGATAGCGCGGCCTACTCGAATACCCGATAGCTCACTCGCGCTGCGTGCTCTCCACTCAGATGCCGACGCCAGGCATCCGTAATCGGCGCGGGAATTCACTGCTTCCTGGTAATTGCAACGGCACGCGCTGTCAATGCGCCAGCATCGCGTTTTCATCTCTGGCAACATGACGAATTAAACCGGCCTTATGGAGATGCCAATGGTTGGAAGTAGTTGGGACCGAGTACCCATCGACTCGCAAAGCATCGATGCGCCACTGTCGCGCGCGGCGGTGTTTCTCACATTGACGGTCGCCGAGGGCCGAGAGTCCCTGCAGGCGGTCGCCGGCGTCCTGGACGGCCTGGACGACCTGATCAAGACGGTGGGCTTTCTTCGCGATCTCAACGGCCGGCTGTCGTGCATCACCCCCCTGGGATCGGCGCTGTGGGACCGTTTCCAGGCCGGAAGGCGCCCGAAAGAACTGCGTCCCTTCGCACCCATCAAGGGCGCGAAGCACACCGCGCCGGCCACGCCCGGCTCATATCCGGGCCGAGGGCGAGGACCTCTGCTTTGAATTCGAGCGCCTGCTGTTGGACCAATTGGGCAGCAGCGTGACGGTGGCCGACGAGGTGGCGTGCTTTCGCTATTTCGACTCCCGCGATCTCCTTGGCTTCGTCGATGGCACAGCCAATCCGACCGGGCACGAAATCGGCGCATCCACGCTGGTCGGCAGTGAGGATCAGGAATTCGCCGGCGGGAGCTACGTGGTGGTGCAGATGTATCTGCATCAAATGCAGCCGTGGGCTCGGCTTCCCGAGGACCAGCAAGAGCAGATCATCGGCCGGGAGATCGTCAGCAATATCGAATTGCCCGATGCGACGAGCGGCCAGAAGTCGCACAAGACCCTCGCCACGATCGTGGGTGCTGACGGTACCGAGCACGACATCCTGCGCGACAACATGCCCTTTGGCCGCCCCGGCCAAGGCGAATACGGCACCTACTTCATCGGCTACTCCAGGCATCTGTGCGTCACGCAGAAGATGCTGAAGCGCATGTTCCTCGGCGATCCGCCGGGCATGAACGACCGCCTGCTCGATTTCTCGACGGCGCACACTGGTGCCGTGTTCTTTGCGTCCGCCCCGCGCACGCTGAGCGAACTCGTGCAGGCTGTACAAGCGTAGCGCGGGGGCCGCAAGGCGCCCGCAAGGGCTGGTAGCCCTATGCGCCGTCCAGAACCACGGCGCTGTCCACCATTCGGCGAACGCTCTGCCGCACCTCCTCTGGGATAGGCCGCGGTGGGACTGTCTCTGGCGCATTCGCATGGAACTGGCCGCTTGCGATGACCTGGACCACCATGCCCAGATTGCTTGGCGTCACCAAATCGATGGCCGCGCGATCGCCCAGGTCCGGGTGTGGCCGGGTCAGCATGCGGTAAAGCTCCCACGAATCCGCTTGCGGACACTGGCGCATGAGCACCTGGGCCAGCTTGTGCTTGAGCGGCACCAGTTGCCAATCGGGAACTCGCTGGCCCCGGTTGCCCAAGCTGACGGATAGCAGTTTGCCGGCCTTCAACTCGCGGTTGATCTGGTCTTTGGACTTCCCGGCCAACTTGCCGAACAGGGGGACCGGCAGGCTGCTCGGCGATTCATAGATGGCCAGCATTTCCTCGCGCTCGCGCTGGATGGCAGATACTTCCGGTTCTGGCGCATGCGTCGGAGGCGGCGGCACCTGCGACAGCCGCTGGAACGTGATGCTCCCGTCGTTCGGCGTCACGACGATGGGAGCGGTCACCATCGACGGAACGGGTGCCGCAGAGGACGCTGCAACGATGGCGTCGGGCTTGTCCTCCTCTGCCATGGCCGGCACGCCCTCGATGTGAATGGTGAGGTGCGCGCTGGCCGCCTCCACCTGGCCCTGTTCGAGCAGGTCGAGGCGATCCGCCCAGTCCTGCATCATCCGGCGGCGCGGCTCAACGTACTTGGCATGGTTGTAAGCCGAACTCACCTTGTTCGGGTCGGAGTGCGAGAGCTGCGCGTCCACCCAAATCTTGGGGTAGCCGATCTCGTTGAGCGCCGTCGAAATCGTTCCCCGGATGCCGTGGCCGGTCAGTTGGTCCTCGTAGCCCATCCGCTTCAAGGCGGCATTGAGGGTGTTCTCGCTGATGCGCTTCTTGAGTTCGCTGCGGTGCGCCAGCAGGTGGCGCTGGGCCGGCCGTATCACCCCCAGAAGGTAGCTCACGATCTCGATGGCTTGAAGGGACAGCGGTACGATGTAGGGCGGCACATCCTGGGGGCGCTTGCCGGCCTTGCGCATCTCATCCTGAAGCTGCTTGACGATCTGGGGCGGAATGATCCAGAGGCCGCGGTCCAGGTCGAACTGATCCGGGGTCGCCAGCCGCAGCTCGCCGGTTCGCACCCCGGTCAGGAACAGCAGCCGGATGCCGAGCTGGGTCTGCCAGCCACGCGGGTTGTAGAGCCGGAGCTTCTGAAGGAATTCCGGCAGCTCGGGCAAATGCAAGTACGGGTTGTGGTTCACCGGAGGCTTGGGCTCCGCCACCACATCCAGGTCAGAAGCCGGATTGGCCTCCAGCCCCTCGACGATCACGAGGGCATAGCGGAACAACTGGCTCAACCAGGTGCGGACCTTTTCTGCCGTGGTGAAAGCCTTGCGTTCCTCGATTCTTGCCAGGACGCCCAGAAGCTGGGGCCGGCGAATGTCGTAGATCGACATCTTCCCGAGGGCGGGCAGCACGTCCTTGCCGAAAATCCGCAGGATCTGCGAGAGGGTGCTTTGACGGCCTTCCTTGAGTTCCTTGCGCCGATGCTCGACCCAGGCATCGAAGACCGCCTTGAACGTGTAGTCGGCCGCCAGCTTCACGGCATGGCGTTTCTGCTTGCGGTCGGTGTGAGGGTTGATGCCCCTAGCCAAGAGTGCGCGGGCTTCGTCGCGCAAGGTACGCGCTTCACGCAGGCCGATCTCGGGGTAGTTGCCCAGGGAGATGCGCTTTTGCTTGCCGAGCCAGTAGTAGCGCAGGTGCCACGATTTGCCGCCGGTAGGGGCGACCACCAGGCCGAGGCCATCGGTATCGGGGAGGCTGTAGGTTTTGTCAGCGGCCTTGGCTTGCCGCACAGTCAGATCAGAGAGTGCCATCATCGAAGCTCCTAAGTCTTGGACTTAGGCCCGATGCTGCTGGTCATCCCGATCCAACCCCAGCAACAAACCGGAACCGGCACCGCCCGCATTCTTTGGCCTTGTTTTTGGCCTCAAAAACGCTGGCTGTCGGTGGATTCCAGTGGCTTTTGCTGGAATGAAAAAAGGAGCCGAAGCTCCTCTTTTCAACGACTTACAGACCCCAGTGGAAGTCTGTAGATCATAATTTGGAGCGGGAAACGAGTCTCGAACTCGCGACCTCAACCTTGGCAAGGTTGCGCTCTACCAACTGAGCTATTCCCGCGTTGTCTTGCGACTGATTGCATTCGACTGATCTCATTCGATGCGAACTGGCATCGCGTAAAATCAGTCAAGAACGAAACTATATCAGGCTGCCAAACGTAATGTCAAACCCGTCGGCGTCATCCACCGATACGGACATGCTCAAGCCGATTGCGGCGGACCTCACGGCCTTGAACACCTTGGGCCTGGCTTGTTCGGCCCAGGCCTACGTACGCATTGAATACCTTCGCCAGCTTCCCGCCTTGTCGGCGCTGGCGCGGCGCCATGGGCGAGTGTTCGTGCTGGGCGGTGGCAGCAATGTCGTCCTGCCTTCGGTCATGGCGGGCCTGGTCGCGCATATGGCGATCCCCGGCATCAGGCTGTTGGACACACGGCCCGACGCCTGGATCGTCGAAGCCGGCGGCGGCGAAAACTGGCATGGGTTCGTGGCGCACTGCCTGCGCCACGGCTGGGACGGCCTGGAAAACCTGGCGTTGATACCGGGCACCGTGGGTGCCGCGCCGGTGCAGAACATCGGCGCGTACGGCGTCGAACTGGACCAGCGCTTCCTTGGCCTGAGTGCCTGGGATATCGAGCGCGGCGAGATGGTAGAGCTATCGGCGCGGGATTGCCGCTTCGCCTATCGGGACAGCCGGTTCAAGCATGACGCCCCGGGCCGTTGGGCGATCGTCGCCGTGCGCTTCGCGCTGCCCCGGCCGTGGCGACCGGTGCTGGACTATCCGGATCTGCAACGGCATCCTGCACTGGGCAGCGGGGCCGACCGGTCAGCCCCGCCGGCGAATGGCGCGGGGGTTTCCGCCCGTGCGGTTTTCGATGCCGTCTGTGCGATACGCCGGGAAAAATTGCCGGATCCTGCCGTTATCGGCAACGCTGGCAGCTTCTTCAAGAACCCTATCGTGAGTGCCGATCGGTATGCCGCCTTGCGCCAGCGCTTTCCCGGCCTGGTGGCTTATCCCCAGGCGGACGGACGCTGCAAGCTGGCGGCCGGATGGCTGATCGACCAATGCGGATGGAAAGGGCGCACGATGGGTGCCGCCGGCGTACACGACCGCCAGGCCTTGGTACTGGTCAACCGGGGTGGGGCCCGCGCGGCGGACATCATGGCGCTGGCCGATGCCATTCGGGCCGACGTCAAGGCGCGTTATGGCGTCGAGCTGGAACCGGAGCCCGTGCGTCCTTGATCTGCCGCGGCTTGGTAGTACCGGCAAGGTCGCGGCTATCCGCCGCGATCGCGCTATAGCCCCAGCACGCCTTGCATGTCGAACAAACCCTGCGTTTTGTCGCGCAGGAAGGCGGCCGCCCGCAGGCTGCCCTGTGCATAGGTGGAGCGACTGCTGCTACGGTGCGTAATCTCGATGCGCTCGCCGGTGCCGCAGAAGTAGACGGTGTGGTCGCCCACGATGTCGCCGCCGCGCACTACGGAAAAACCGATGGTGCCCGGCTCGCGCACGCCGGTTTCGCCGTGGCGCGTCCAGGTGGCCACATCCGGCAAGTCCACGCCCCAGGCCTTGGCGACGGTTTCGCCCATCTTCAGCGCGGTGCCCGAGGGCGCATCGACTTTCTTGTTGTGGTGCGCCTCGAAGACCTCCACGTCGTAGCCGGAATTCAGGATGCGCGCGGCGACCTCCAGCAGGCGCAGCGTGGCGTTCACGCCTACGCTCATGTTCGGCGCGAATACGATGGCGATGCGTTGCGCGGCCTGCGCGATGGCGGCTCGGCCGGCGTCATCGAAGCCGGTGGTGCCGATGACGGCCTTGACCCCATGCCGCACGCAGGCGTCGAGGTGTCGCAGCGTCCCTTCGGGCCGCGTGAAATCGATCAGGCAATCGGCGCCGGCCAGGGCCTGGAGATCGTCGGTAATGGCGACCCCTGTATCCCGTCCCAGGAACGCGCCGGCATCCTCGCCGATATGGCTGCTGCCCGCGCGATCGAGGGCGACGGCCAGCGTCATGTCGGGGTGTTCCAGGACCGCTTCTATCAGCATGCGGCCCATCCGGCCGCCTGCGCCGGCAATGGCGATGCGCATGGGAAATTCCTTGTCGTTGGTGAGTTATCGCGTTACGTGCATCTGCCGGAATCCGCTGGCACTGGCGTTTGTTCTGCCGGCTGCGTGGGCGCGGCCGGTCCGGCCGCGGCCTACTGCGCCGCGCCGGCAGGCGTCCCGGGCTGCGCGGTGCGGGACGTGCCCGCGGGCGCGGACCCGGCGGGCGAAGCCTGGGCCGGCGTATTGCCCGACGGACCGGCGGCCGCGGGGCTGTTGCCGGACGAGGTAACCCCCGCGGGCAGCCCGCCGCCGGCAGGGCCGACAGGCCCCGTGCTGGCCGGAGCCGGATTCTGCGGCGCGGCACCGCCATTGCCGGGGGCCTTGGCCTGCGTGGCCTGATCGTTCGCCAGCTGGAAGGGCTGGACGTCCGGCTGCTTGTCGCCCTCCCAGCGGGTGAGCTTGTCGTTCTCGAAGAAAACGGTGAACTTGCGCTCCTGGCTGGGCCCGTAGCCCGGCTTGAAGTAGTATGGGTAGTCCCAGCGGTCGGCGTGGAGCACGCTGGTCAGCGTGGGGCTGCCCAGGGCGAAGCGCACCTGTTCGCGCGTCATGCCGGGGCGCAGCAGGGCAACCTGTTCACTGGTGATCCAGTTGCCTTGCTGAACCGGCGCAATATACGGAAAACCCCATTTGCCGGAGGAGCATCCCGCGAGAGCGGCAGCGATCGCCGTAGCGGCGATGGCCGCCCTCAGGCAGCGGGATGTGGATCGTACGATTCTGGACACTCGGGGTTCCCCGTAATGGATACTGGCAAAACCGTTATCATAAAGGTTTATCAAGTCATTCCGCGTGGCGTAGGCGACAGGGCGCGAAAGCGCAGGGGAATCGGGTCGGCGGCTACGCCGCCCAGGTTCCCGCCGGGTCGACGGCGCGGAACTCTCTCTACTGGACCATGACCGATCAAAGCGACCTCAAGACCATGGGTTTGAAGGCCACCTTTCCGCGCCTGAAGATCCTGGATATTTTCCGCAAAGCGGAGCAGCGCCATCTTAGCGCGGAAGACGTTTACCGCGCCCTGATCGGCGAAAACGTCGAAATCGGGCTGGCCACGGTCTATCGCGTGCTCACGCAGTTCGAGCAGGCCGGTATCCTGGCGCGCAGCCAGTTCGACAGCGGCAAGGCCGTTTTCGAACTGAACGATGGGGATCATCACGATCACCTCATCTGCACGAACTGCGGCAAAGTCGTTGAATTCAACGACATCGATATCGAAAAGCGCCAGCACAAAATCGCCAAGGACAACGGCTTCCTGCTGGAAAGCCATGCGATGGTGCTGTACGGCACGTGCGGCGACTGCGGCAGCCGGCGCTAGCGTTGAGGGCACCCGGGCCTTGAGGGGCCGGTAGGCGCCCTCGGGGCCCCGCCGGTCGCCCAGGGCGCGCCCCGGGGACGCCCTGAGTCCACCCCGGCCTTCATCAGGCGCCGAGCATTTCGCGGGCGTGCTGCCGCGTGGTGGCTGTGATCTTGATCCCGCCCAGCATGCGCGCAATCTCTTCCACGCGAGCATCGGCATCGAGCTCCACGATGCGCGAATGCGTGGTGCCCGCCTTCTCCGCCTTGCTTACCTGATAGTGCGCGCCACCACGCGCCGCCACCTGGGGCAGGTGGGTCACGCAAAGCACCTGGTGACGTTGGCCGAGTTCTCCCAGCAGGCGGCCGACAACTTCCGCCACGGCGCCGCCCACCCCGCTGTCGACCTCGTCGAAGATCAGCGTCGGCACGCGCGCGGCACGGCTGGCGATCACGGACAGGGCCAGGGAAATGCGGGAAAGCTCGCCGCCGGACGCCACCTTGGCCAGCGGGCGGGGCGTGGTGCCGGCGTGGCCGGCTACCAGGAATTCCACCGCGTCGTCGCCCTGCGCCGACGCGGCCGCCGCTTTTTCGACCGATACTTCGAAGCGGCCGCCTTGCATGGCCAGCGTCTGCATGGCTTCCGTCACGATCTTGCCGAGCTCCTTGGCCGCTTTGCGGCGGGCGGCCGACAGCTTGCCGGCCGCCTTGGCGTAGTCGGCCTGCGCCGCTTCGGTCTGCGCACGCAGTGCATCGACGTCGGCCGCCGCGGACATCTCAGCCAATTGGCCGCGCAACGATTCGCGCAGGGCGGGCAGGGTTTCCGGCTCTGTCTTGAATTTGCGTGCCAGCTCGAAGACCGCGCCCAGTCTTTCCTCGGCCTGCGCCAGCCGGGCGGGATCCAGTTCGACCCGGCTGACATAGTTGTTCAGGTCCGAGACGGCCTCGGCAATGGCGATGCGGGCGGATTCCAGTTCTTCGCACACGCCCGCCAGGGCAGGGTCGTGGCGGCGCAGTTGTTCCAGCACATGCACCGCCGAGACCACGCGGTTGTGCGCCGATTCGTCGTCACCGTCCAGCGCCTGCAGGGTGCGCGACGCGCCATCCAGCAGGGACTGCGCATGCGCGAGGCGGGTATGTTCGGTCTGCAGGGCTTCCCATTCGCCAGGATGGGGATCGAGCTTGTCCAGTTCGTCGAGCTGCCATTGCAGGCGCTCGCGGTCCGCCTCCAGCGAGGCGCTGTCGCGTTCCACGCTTTCCAGCTGCCTGGCGAGCTGGCGCCAGCGCTTCCAGGCCTGCGCGACCGTCTGGCGCAGTTCGCCATGGCCGCCCTGGGCGTCCAGCAGGTCGCGTTGGGCGTCCGGCCGCATCAGGCTTTGATGCGCATGCTGTCCGTGGATGTCGACCAGGCTGTCGCCCAGTTCGCGCAACTGCGCCATGGTGGCCGGCACGCCGTTGATGAATGCGCGGCTGCGGCCTTGCGGGTCGACCACGCGGCGCAGGACGAGTTCTTCTTCCGCATCGATTTCGCGTTCGGCCAGCCACTCGCGCAGATGGGCAGGCGTGTCGAAGACCGCGCTGACATCCGCGCGCGCCGCGCCTTCGCGCAGGACGGATGCATCGGCGCGCTCGCCGAGGGTAAGCGCCAGCGCGTCGATCAGGATGGACTTGCCGGCGCCGGTTTCGCCGGAAAAGACGGTGAAACCGGCACCGAAATGGATGTCGGCTTTTTCAACGATGACGAAATCCCGGATATGCAGCGTGCGCAGCATGGCGGCGTCATTCTCCGCTGTCCGTGGCCTGCGGCATCAGGTTCCAGTGGAGCTTGCGGCGCAGGGTGGTGAAGAAGCTGTAGCCTTCCGGGTGCAGAAAGCGGATGGTGTGCGGCGCCCGCCGCACGACGATGCGGTCGCCCGGTTGCAGATCCGACCAGGTTTGCATGTCGAAATGGCAGGAGGCGCCGTGTTCGACGCGGCCCATGCCGGTCAGCGTCATGGTCAGTTCGCCGTTGTCCGGAATGACGATGGGGCGATTCGACAGCGTCTGCGGGGCGACGGGCACGAGCACCATGGCTTGCAGGCCGGGATGCAGGATGGGGCCGTTGGACGAGAGCGCGTAGGCGGTGGAGCCGGTCGGCGTCGCCACGATCAGGCCGTCCGCCCGCTGGGTATACATGAATACGCCGTCCAGTTCGACGCGGACTTCGATCATGCCCCCGCGGCCCGCCCGGTTGAGCACCACGTCGTTCACCGCCGAGGCATTGAACATCTGGGTGTCGCCGCGCCAGATGCTGCCTTCCAGCAGCATGCGGTCTTCGGCCTCGAAATTGCCTTCCAGGACCCGCGCCAGGGCGTTCTTGGCGTCATGCAGGGGGATGTCGGTGATGAAGCCCAGGCGGCCATGGTTGACGCCGATCAGCGGCACGCCGTAGGGCGCCAGGTAGCGGGCCGCGCCCAGCATGGTACCGTCGCCGCCCATGACCACGGCCAGGCTGGCGCGCTGGCCGATCTCGTCGATGCCGGCGACGGGAAATTCCGCCAGTCCTGTATTGTGGGAGGTATCGCGTTCGATAAGCACGCCACGGCCTTCCTCGGTCAACATCTGGGCCAAGGCGCGTAGCGGCGCATCCAGGCCGGTGTCCTGGTACCTGCCGATGAGGGCGACGGTGGGGAAATGCATGCTGGAGGCGAGCTTCCGGGGTGGGTTTAGGCTAGGATTCAACGATTATATGGGGCCATATTTGCCTTTGCGGGACAAAATTGGCACCGTTGCAAAAAAGATTCCATAAAATAACGACATGGACGACCGCGCACGCGCACTGCTCAAGGCGTTGATTGAACGCTATATCGCCGACGGCCAGCCGGTCGGATCGCGCACCCTTTCCAAGGTGTTCGACCTGTCGCCCGCCACGATACGGAATGTGATGGCGGATCTGGAAGACTCCGGCCTCATCCATAGCCCGCATACGTCATCGGGACGCATCCCCACGCCGCGCGGCTACCGCCTGTTCGTCGATTCCCTGCTCGCGGTGCGCAGCTACGACATCCAGCCGGAACATATCCGCGAAAGCCTGCCGGCGGCCGAACCCGCGCGCGCCGTCAACGCGGCGGCGGCGCTGCTGTCCAACCTGACGCAGTTCGCGGGCGTGGTGCTGACGCCCAAGCGGGCCCAGGTGTTCCGGCAAATCGAATTCATCCGGCTCTCCGACAAGCGCGTCCTGCTGATCATCGTTACCCCCGACGGCGACGTGCAGAACCGTATCCTGTTCGTGCAACGCGACTATGCCGAACACGAACTGCTGGAGGCCGCGAACTTCTTCAACGTCCATTTCGCCGGCAAGTCCTTCGACGCAGTGCGGCGCACCCTGGCTACCGAGCTTGCGCAACTGCGCGACGATATTTCGCGCCTGATGCAGGCGGCGGTAGAGGCCGGCACCGAGGCCATCGAGGATGGCGACGCGGTGGTGATCTCGGGCGAACGCAAGCTCCTCGACGTGACGGACATTACCTCGGACATGGACCGGCTGCGCAAGATGTTCGCGCTTTTCGAGAAAAAAACCGACCTGCTGCAGCTGCTGGATGTCTCCAGCCGCGCGCAGGGTGTGCAGATCTATATCGGCGGCGATTCGCAACTGGTGCCGCTGGAGGAAGTCTCCGTCATCACGGCGCCCTATGGCGTCGACGGCAAGGTGGTCGGCACGCTGGGCGTGATCGGCCCTACCCGTATGTCCTATGAGCGCGTTATTCCCATCGTCGATATTACGGCGCGCCTGCTGTCCAACGCCCTGAGTCATAACCACAAATAAACCGGCGGTCCCTGCGGGGGACGGCATGGCTGGCGAGGTATCCGCGTGTTCCTGCGTGCGTTCAAGTATCTTTGGCCCGAGCGTTTCCTGCCGGAACCCGAGCAGGCCGATCCGTTTTCAGAGCAGGCCCACGCCGGGCCCGGCAAGACCGGCGTGCTGCTGATCAATCTGGGCACGCCGGACGCGCCCACGGCCAAGGATATCCGGCGCTACCTGGGCGAATTCCTGGCCGATCCGCGCGTGATCGAAATCCCGCGCTACCTGTGGTGGCCCATCCTGCATGGCCTGATCCTGACCTTGCGCCCGAAGAAACTGGTGCCGCGCTATCGTGGCATCTGGATGGACGGCGGCTCGCCCTTGATGGTCTACAGCAGCCGGCAGGCCGAAGGGCTGGGGCGGCAGCTGGCGGGGCGGGGTATCCAGGCGGAAGTGGCGCTGGGCATGCGCTACGGGTCGCCATCGGTGGCCGACGCGATCGACGATCTGCGCCGGCGCGGCTGCGAGCGCATCCTGGTCGTGCCCATGTACCCCCAATACGCCGCCAGCACCACGGCGACCGCCGTGGACGCGGTGACCCGGCATGCGGGCCGCCTGCGCGATCAGCCGGAGCTGCGCTTCGTCAAGCGTTTCCACGATGATCCCGGATACCTGCAGGCGGTGGTGGGACGCATCGAGGACTACTGGCGCGAGCATGGCCGGCCGCAGAAGCTCGTCATGAGCTTTCACGGCCTGCCGCGCTACTCGGTGGAGCTGGGCGACCCTTACTATCAGGATTGCCTGCGTACCGGCCGCCTGCTGCGCGAACGCCTGGGGATGATGCCGGAACAGGCGCTGGTCACCTTCCAAAGCCGCTTCGGCTCGGCCCGCTGGCTGGAGCCCTACACCGCGCCCACCTTGATCGGTCTGGCCCAGGATGGCGTGACGGAGGTCGACGTGGTCTGCCCCGGCTTCCTGGCGGACTGCCTGGAAACCCTCGAAGAGATCCAGGTCGAGGCCCGCGATGCCTTTCTGGCCGCTGGCGGCAAGCGCTTGCGGTATATCCCGGCCGTCAACGACGACGAGGCGTGGATCCGCGCCCTGACCGACCTGGTGCAGCGCAACCTGCAGGGCTGGCCCAGCACGGTTTAAAAAAACGAATAATTTCAAATATTTGGGCGCCAGGCGGGCGTTTCCCATTAACCCGCCTTGAAATGGGGGCATCGGCCCCCATAGTGGATGGCAAACGTTATTTGTCACCCGGAGGATGTATCCATGACGGCACAGAACGAGCCTGCCGAGAAAAGGCCCGACCACGAGTCGCCGGCGGCGGACGGAACGCCCGCGAACGGCGCGGATGAGCAGCAGGATTTGCTGTCGGCCCTGCGCGCTGAATTGGAAGCGGCCCAGGCCAAGGCCGCCGAGCACTACGACCAGTTGCTGCGCATACGCGCCGACGCGGAGAACATCCGCCGCCGCGCGCAGGAGGATGTCTCCAAGGCGCACAAGTTCGGCATCGAGTCGTTCGCCGAAAGCCTGGTGCCCGTGAAGGACAGCCTCGAGGCGGCGCTGGCGCAGCAGGACCAGACCGCCCAGCTCCTGCGTGAAGGTGTGGAAGCCACGCTCAAGCAACTGGTCTCCGCCTTCGAACGCAACCGGCTGATGGAGATCGCCCCCGCGGCCGGCGACAAGTTCGACCCGCATCAGCACCAGGCCATCTCGTCGGTGCCGTCCGATCAGCCCGCCAATACCGTGGTCCAGACCCTGCAGAAGGGTTATCTGATCGTCGACCGCGTGCTGCGGCCGGCCCTGGTCGTGGTGTCGGCGGGACAGCAGGCCTGACGGAGCGCGTCGTGACCGCCGCCCAGGCTTTCGATCCCGGTCAGGTGTTCCAGGTCTTCGCCATGCGCCCCGTCGACAGCGACGGATTCGACCGGGAGGTCGTCCAGGCGCCGGGCGACGACCTGCGCTGCGTATTCCTGTGGGGCACCGATTGCTACAACTGCAATCGCTTCAAGCAGGCTGCCCTGCTGCACAAGGATGCGTTGCTGGGTCTGGGGCTGACCTGGTTCCAGGCGGACGTTTATGCCGACGTGGCGCTGGGCCGGCGGTTTTCGCTGCATGGCGTCCCCACTTTTGTGATGTACCGGTCCGGCAAGCGGTTGGGCCGGATCACCGGGTGGCCGGGCTTGCCGGAGTTTTCCGCGGCCGTTGGGCGGCTGCAAGCGGAAAAGCGGTGATTTCACGCTTGAAAACCCTGGCGGCAGCCCCACTTATTCGCTAACCGAGTTTTTTACCAATCCTAGAACCGACCTAATTCAAGGTAATCCATCATGAGCAAGATCATCGGCATCGACCTGGGTACGACCAACAGCTGCGTAGCTGTGATGGACGGTGGCCAGGTCCGCATCATCGAAAACGCCGAAGGTGCCCGCACGACGCCTTCCATCATCGCGTACATGGACGACGGCGAGACCCTGGTGGGCGCGCCTGCCAAGCGCCAGGCCGTGACCAACCCCAGGAACACCCTGTACGCCGTCAAGCGCCTGATCGGCCGCAAGTTCGACGAAAAGGAAGTCCAGAAGGACATCAACCTGATGCCCTACAAGATTTCCAAGGCCGACAACGGCGATGCCTGGGTCGAAGCGCATGGCAAGAAGCTGGCGCCTCCGCAGGTATCGGCCGAAGTGCTGCGCAAAATGAAAAAGACCGCCGAGGACTACCTGGGCGAGGAAGTCACCGAAGCCGTGATCACGGTGCCGGCGTACTTCAACGACAGCCAACGCCAGGCGACCAAGGACGCCGGCCGCATTGCCGGTCTGGAAGTCAAGCGCATCATCAACGAACCGACCGCGGCCGCGCTGGCCTTCGGTCTGGACAAGGCCGAAAAGGGCGACCGCAAGATCGCGGTGTATGACCTGGGCGGCGGCACGTTCGATATCTCCATCATCGAGATCGCCGACGTCGACGGTGAAAAGCAGTTCGAGGTGCTGTCCACCAACGGCGATACCTTCCTGGGTGGCGAGGACTTCGACCAGCGCATCATCGACTACATCATCGGCGAGTTCAAGAAAGAGCAGGGCGTCGATCTGTCGAAAGACGTGCTGGCGCTGCAACGCCTGAAGGAAGCGGCCGAAAAGGCCAAGATCGAGCTGTCCTCCAGCCAGCAGACCGAAATCAACCTGCCGTACATCACGGCCGATGCTTCCGGTCCCAAGCACCTGAACCTGAAGATCACGCGCGCCAAGCTGGAAGCGCTGGTCGAAGACCTGATCGAGCGCACCATCGAACCGTGCCGCGTCGCGATCAAGGATGCCGGCGTCAAGGTGTCGGAAATCCACGACGTGATCCTGGTCGGCGGCATGACGCGCATGCCCAAGGTGCAGGAGAAGGTCAAGGAATTCTTCGGCCGCGAGCCGCGCAAGGACGTGAATCCGGACGAAGCCGTGGCCGCGGGCGCCGCGATCCAGGGCTCCGTGCTGTCGGGTGACCGCAAGGACGTGCTGCTGCTGGACGTGACCCCGCTGTCCCTGGGTATCGAAACCCTGGGCGGTGTGATGACCAAGATGATCCAGAAGAACACGACCATCCCCACCCGGTTCTCGCAGACGTTCTCCACGGCCGATGACAATCAGCCGGCGGTGACCATCAAGGTCTTCCAGGGCGAACGCGAGATCGCCGCGGGCAACAAGGCGCTGGGCGAGTTCAACCTGGAAGGCATTCCGCCGTCGCCGCGCGGCGTGCCGCAGATCGAAGTAACGTTCGATATCGACGCCAACGGTATCCTGCACGTGTCCGCCAAGGACAAGGGCACGGGCAAGGAAAACAAGATCACCATCAAGGCGAACTCGGGTCTGTCGGAAGAAGAGATCCAGCGCATGGTGAAGGATGCCGAAGCCAACGCCGACGAGGATCATCGCCTGGCCGAGCTGGCGCAGACGCGCAACCAGGCGGACGCGCTGGTGCATGCCACCCGCAAGTCGCTGACCGAGTATGGCGATAAGCTCGAGGCTGCCGAAAAGGAAAGCATCGAGGCCGCGATCAAGGACCTGGAAGCCACCCTGAAGGATGGCGACAAGGCGACGATCGATGCCAAGGTGCAGGCGCTGTCCACGGCGTCGCAGAAGCTGGGCGAGAAAATGTACGCCGACATGCAGGCGCAGCAGGCCGCGCAGCAGCAAACGGCGGCGGACAATGCCAAGCCGGCGGACGACAATGTGGTCGATGCCGACTTCAAGGAAGTGAAGCGCGACCAGTGATGAACCGCCGCGCGGTATGACGGTGAACACGCCCGGGCCCGGATGATTTCCGTGCCCGGGCGCGGTCGTATGTAAACAGGGTTTTGGTCGGCGCGGGCACGTCCCGGCGTATGCGGCGGCGCCCTCGCAAGAAGAAAAGCCTCTGGAAGATCATGGCAAAACGTGACTATTACGAAATCCTGGGTGTTGCCAAAAACGCCTCGGACGATGACATCAAGAAGGCATATCGCAAGCTGGCGATGAAATACCATCCGGACCGCAATCCGGATAACAAGGATGCCGAGGAAAAGTTCAAGGAGGCCAAGGAGGCCTACGAGGTCCTGACCGACGAGCAGAAGCGCGCCGCGTACGACCGGTACGGCCACGCGGGCGTCGATCCCAACGCCGCCGGCGGTATGGGGGCGGGCATGGGCGGCGGCTTCGCCGATGCCTTCGGGGATATCTTCGGCGAGATCTTCGGCGGCGCGGCGCGCCGTGGCGGCGGTCCGCAGGTGTATCGGGGCGCCGACCTGAAGTACGCGCTGGAGATCACCCTGGAACAGGCGGCCAACGGCTTCGATACCGAAATCCGCGTGCCCAGCTGGGAAAACTGCGAGGTCTGCCACGGCTCCGGCGCCAAGCCCGGCACCACGCCCAAGACCTGCCGCACCTGCGGCGGTTCGGGGGCGGTACGCATGCAGCAGGGCTTTTTCAGCGTCCAGCAAACCTGCCCGACCTGCCATGGCAGCGGCAAGGAAATCACCGATCCCTGCGCCAACTGCGATGGGGTGGGCCGTATCCGCCGCAACAAGACGCTGCAGGTGAAGATACCTGCCGGCATCGACGACGGCATGCGGATCCGCTCGGCCGGCAACGGCGAGCCGGGATTGAACGGCGGTCCGCCGGGCGATCTTTATGTGGAAATCCACATCAAGCCGCACAAGATCTTCCAGCGCGACAACGACGACCTGCACTGCGAGCTGACGATCCCGTTCACCACGGCGGCGCTGGGCGGCGACCTGCAGGTGCCCACGCTGGGGGGCAAGGCAGAAATCACCATTCCGGAAGGCACCCAGTCGGGCAAGACCTTCCGCCTGCGCGGCAAGGGGATACGCGGCGTGCGGGGCAGCTATCCGGGGGACCTTTACTGCCACGTGGTGGTAGAGACGCCGGTACGCCTGAGCGAAGAGCAGAAGAGCATCCTGCGGCAGTTCGAGGCCTCGCTGAACGACGGCGGCGACAGGCATTCGCCGCAAAGCAAATCCTGGACGGATCGCGTGAAGGAATTCTTCAGCTGATCATTCGCGGTTGCGCCGGTTGCCGGCGCGCCGGGGGCGCAAGCCTGTAAAAAAAGCCCGGGTTCCTTCACAGGAACCTGGGCTTTTGATTTATGGCGGGGCGGTGTGACCCGGACCTGCTTCAGTCCACCTTGGCGCCGACTTCCTTCACGACCTTGCCGTACTTGGGGATATCGGCCTCGATCTGGGCCAGCATTTGTTCCGGCGTAACGGCGACCGGATCGGCGCCCAGGGTCGCGTAGACCGTCTTCACCTCGTCGCTGTTGGCGGCTTCGTTGAAGGCGGCGTTCAGGCGCTTGACGATGGCCGGCGGCAGATTGGCGGGGCCGAGCACGCCGTTGTACAGGATCACTTCGGCGGCCGGTACGCCGGCTTCCGCGATGGTGGGCACGTCAGGCGCGGCCGCAATGCGCTTGGGCGTGCTGACCGCCAGCGCGCGCAGCTTGCCGGCTTTCACCTGGGAGATGGCTGGCGGCATGCTGCTCCATGCGTAGGCCACATCGCCCGACAACAGGGCCTGGATGATGGGGGCGCTGCCCTTGTACGGGATATGGACGGCCTGCACATTGGCCGCGCGGTCCATCATTTCACTGGCAAGGTGGATGATGGTTCCGTTGCCTGACGACCCGTAGGCGTAGGTGCCCGGCTTGGATGCGAGCAGGGCGATCAGGCCCTTGACGTCCTTGGCGGGCGAGTCTGCCTTGACCACCAGCATCAGCGGGGAACTCGAAACCAGCGAAATGGGCGTGAAGCTCTTGACGGTGTCGAAGGGCAGCTTGGGATACAGGCTGGCATTGATGGCGTGCGTCGTCGTGTCCTGCAGCAGCAGCGTGTAGCCATCGGGGGCCGAGCGCGCCACGGTGTCGGCCGCGATCGTGGTGCCCGCGCCCGGCCGGTTTTCCACGACGATGTTCTGCTTCAGGATCGAGCTGGCCTTGGAGGCGACCGTGCGCGCGATGACATCCGAAATGCCGCCGGGCGGAAAGCCCACGAGGAGGCGGATCGGCCGGTTGGGATAGTCGTCGGCCTGGGCCCTGGCGCCGGTGCTGGCGGATAGGGCGAAGAGGCAGGCGAAAACGGTCAATAGACTGCGGGTACGCATAGAAACTCCGAACGGATTTGAATAATCAGGCGGTAGCGCGGCTGGTTCGATGTGCCGCGCGATGACTGCGGACGCTTGCGTCCTTTGTTTTCCCCCACCGCCCGAACCCCTTGATTTTTTCGGCCCCGGCCATGCCCCCGCGGGCATGGGCCGGTGTCCGGTTGCCACTTGTTCTGCCGTGACCGGTTCAGGCGTGTTGGGCCTGGTACCAGTCCAGTATCTGCGCGCCGGTCATGAACTTCACGTGATCATGGCCCGCGACGTACGCCAATGCTTCCTCGAAATATTTGATCCGGTGCGGCACGCCGCTCAGGAAGGGATGGACGGCGATGCCCATGACCCGCACTTGGTCCGCGCCTTCCTGGTAGAGGCGGTCGAAGGTGTCCTTGACGCGAATCAGCAATTCGTCGGAAGAGTGGTGCTGCACGGCCACCACGGGGATGTCGTTCAGCTCCAGGGCGTAAGGCATCGCCACCATATCGCCGGTCGCCGTGCGTACCTTGCAGGGCTGGTCGTCCAGGCACCAGTCCCCGATGTAGCGGATGCCCGCCTCGTGCAGGTAGTCGATGGTTTCCAGGGTCTGCGTCAGTCCCGGGCCAAGCCAGCCCACGGGTTTCTTGCCGGTGAACTGTTCGATGGTGTCGACCGTGCGCTTGATCATCGCGCGCTGGTCATCCACCTGGTGCGTCGGCATCTGGATAAAGCCATGGCCCATGAACTCCCAGCCCGACTTGTGGGCTTCCTCCGCGACGCGCGGATAGTTCAGGCAGACACTGCCGTTGATGGACAGTGTCGGTACGATGCCCAGCTTGTCCAGCGCGGCCTTCAGCCGCCAGAAACCGACACGCATGCCGTATTCGTGCCACGCCCAGTTGGCGATATCGGGCAGCGCCGTGACGCCCGTGGGCGGCGGCAGTACCTGCCGGGGCATGTAGCGGTCGATCTGCCAGTCCTCGACGTTGACGATGGGCCAGACGATCACGCGCGCCCCGTCGGGCGGGTTCAGCTTGCGGCGATCGATGATCGCGGAGTAATCGATGCGTTCCTTGGGTATCATGAATAGTCCATATAATGGATGTTTGACCCGGGCATTCCGCCTCTGTATTGTTCAGGGCAATGTATTTAGCAGTGAAATACCTGTCAACGATCCTCAATAAAGTATCCATAATCTGGAAATTATCGTCGTGGTTAACCCTGAGTCCGTTGTCGAACCGGATGCGGGCGATATTCTCGCCCCCGGTTTTGCCGCCGGCCCCGCGCCCGGCGGCACGCAAGCCATCCGCCGTGTCGTCGGTGTCCTGAAAACGCTGGCGCAACACCAGGAAACCGGCCTGCGCTTCGTCGATGTGGCGCGCCTGTGCGGGCTGGAAGCCCCCACCGCTCACCGCATGCTCAAGGCCCTGGTGGCAGAGGGCATGGTGTCGCGGGATGCCCGTGGGCGCCGCTATCGGTTGGGTACGCTGGTCTTCGAACTGGGGTTGGTGGCTGCCCCGCAATTCAATTTGCGCGAACTCTGCGCCGCTTCGCTCCAGCGCCTGGCCGAGGCGACCGGCGACACCGCCTTCCTGTTTATCCGGCGCGGCAACGATGCCGTATGCATCAGCCGTGTACAGGGGCATTTCCCCATCCAGACGCCCGTGGTTACCGTGGGCAGCCGGCAACCGCTGGGGGTGAACGCGGGAGGATTGGCCATCCTGCTGGCCCTGGCGCCCGGCGAGGTCGAACGTGTGGTCGAGGCCATCCGGCCGCGGATCGGCGCCTATGGCGAACTGGACGAACGCGACTTGAAAGATGCCATCGCCGCCGGCCGCGCGCAGGGCTATGCCGCCATCGGCGAAAAGGCCGTGCCCGGCGTAACGGCGATCGGATTGGCGGTACGCAACCCTTTTGGCGCGCCCGTGGCCGCCCTGGCGATCGCGGCGATTTCCAGCCGCATGACGCCGGCGCGGCAGGCCGCCCTATACCCATTGCTGCGCAACGAAGTGAATGTAATCGGAACCCTCTTGTATCGGTGACCCCATGACAGAAGCGAAAACAGCGCCGGCGCCCGCCGGCGGACGACCGGCGACTTTCGATCCGGCCAATCCCGGCGGCGCCTTCGCGCCACAAGGCAGGTTCCAGCTGGCGGGCGCGGCCGACGGCCCGCTCGCCCGGCTGCGCGTCGGCGTGAAGGACATGATCGACCTCGAAGGCCGCATCACCGGTGCCGGCAATCCGGATTGGCTCGCCACGCATGGGGTCGCGACCCGGCATGCGCCCGTGGTGGCGCAATTGCTGGCTGCCGGTGCGGATGTGGTCGGCAAGACCATGACGGACGAACTGGCCTACAGCCTGAATGGAGAGAACTTCCATTACGGCACGCCGGTGAACCCGGTCAGCCCCACGCGTATTCCCGGCGGCTCGTCCTGCGGGTCGGCGGTGGCGGCGGCCAGCGGCTTGTGCGATATCGGGCTGGGTACGGACACCGCCGGTTCCATCCGCCTGCCGGCGACCTTCTGCGGCGCCTGGGGCCTGCGGCCCACGCATGGGGCCGTGTCGAGCGAGGGCGTGGTACCGCTGGCGCCCAGTTACGACGTCGTCGGCTGGATCACGCGCGATGCCGCTACGCTGGCGCGCGTCGGGCAAACCGTGCTGCCCGCGGCGGCCGCCGGCCAGGGCGGCCTGCCCGGGCGGCTGCTGGTGGCCGACGATGCCTGGTCGCTGGCGTCCGAGGACGTGCGGCAAGGCCTGGCCAAGCCCCAGGAAAGCATGATGGAAAAGTTCGGCGTCGTGGAACATGTGACCCTCGCGGACGAAGGATTGCTGGCCTGGCAGCAGGTCTTCCGGGTGATACAGGGGCGCGAGGTCTGGGCCGCGCACGGCGAATGGATCACGCGCCATGCGCCGCGTTTCGGTCCGGATATCGGCGAGCGCTTCAAGTGGGCCTCGACGATCACGGCCGACGAGGCGCAGTCCGCCGCCGCGGAGCGCCGGCGGATCGCCGCGCGCCTGGACGACTTGCTGGGAGATGCGGTTCTTTGCCTGCCGACCGTTTCTTTCGTCGCGCCGGTCAAGGGTTCCCCCACGGCCGCGGAGGACCGTACACGCGCCCTGTGCCTGCTTTGCATCGCCAGCCTGGCGGGCTTGCCGCAACTGACCATGCCCGTGGTTGTGGGGAACCAGTATGCCGTGGGCTTGTCTTTGATCGCGGCGCGCGGGCGCGACCGCGCGCTGCTCGACTGCGCAATGCGTATTTCGTCGTAGATCTGGCGATACACTGCCTGTCGCTGCACGTCCCAGCGCGGTCCTGCCGGCGGCCATCCCGATGCCTCGGCCGGTGCCGCACCTCGCCATTTACAGGAGCCACCGATGTCCGACACGCTTTCCGCAGCTTCCCACGGTCCGGCCCGGTATAGCCGGCCCGCGATCATTCTGCATTGGCTGATTTTTCTCGTGGTCGCGCTGGCGTTGTTCGCCATCGAAATCAGAGGCCCGCGTGGCAGCGATTCGCGAGCCTTCTGGACCGGTATCCACATGTGGGCTGGCGTGACGGTTCTATGCCTGACGGTGGCGCGGCTGGTGTGGCGACTGGTCCATGGCGCGCCCGCGGCCGAACAAGGCGGAGGCTGGCTGCAAACCTGTGCGCGCTCGCTGCACTGGCTTTTCTATATCCTGCTGATCGCGCAGCCCTTGCTGGGTATCCTGATGATCAATTCCGATGGCCATCCCGTACGGCTGATGGGTACGGGGATTTCCATTTCGCTTATCGGAGAAAACGGTCTTGCCGATACCCTGGAGGACATCCATGAATTCGTCGGCAATACGCTGTACTACCTGATCGGGCTGCATGCGCTTGCGGCGCTGTGGCATCAGTACGTCCTGAAGGACGGCACCCTGCGCAAGATGCTGTGGCGTTAAAGCTCAAAGGGCTGGACGGCGCTTGCCCGCCGTCCAGCCCCGCGCGCGGTCGCGTCAAGCCCGTGCATGCGACACCGCCCGCGCAATCCGCAGGTCGCGGCGGCTTCCAGCCGCGTCAGCCCCGTACGTAGTAGATACGCATCGCCTGCTGCTTTTGCGCCGAGTCCATCACTTTGATGGTGACGCCGCGCGCGATGAATCCGTCGGGCAATTGCAGCGTGCCGCTAAGGTTGTCGAAGCGGTCCATGTCGATGGGCAAGGCATCCGGCGTGATGGTGCCGCTGCGGCCGTTCGGATAACGGCCTTCGATGGCGAACTCCATGGTGCCCTTGAACGGTACACCGGCCGTGTCCTTGTCGCGCATGACCAGCACCTGGTAAGTAAGTTGCCCGGGCTGGCGCGACAGCGTTGCCGACCGTATGCCGATGGGACCGCCGCGGGGATCCGGCGGCACGGCGTCCTGGAACAGCGCGAGATCCTTGTTCAAGCCCTGGATCTGCTGGCGCGCCTGCGCCAGGTCCGCCGTCAGCTTGTCGTGCGTGGCGCGCGCGGCGTCACGCTGCTGGGTGAGTTCCTCGACCTGGCCTTGCAGGCGCTGGCGGTCGATATTGGCGGCGCTGAGCTCGCCATGCAACTGTTCGGATTGCTCGACCGTAAGCCGTTGCGGGCCATAGTTGGTTTGCAGGAACAATACGCCGCCGGCGCCCAGCACAATACCGGCCAGCATGAGTACCAGCCAGCGCGGCATGCGCCGCGAACGTTTTCCGGGTTGATAAACCGAAGGTTTGAAAACCGCGCGCTGCGACCGTCCGAACATCCCATCCATCCAAAAAAGAAAACGCCCCTATGCTGCACCGGCAAGTCCGCCGGCTGCTCCACGGGCCTTTTTGCCTTGGAGCGGCCCTGGACGAGAAAACAAGCCTTGCCTGACGTCCCGCCGCCGGGGCTGGCGGTCTGGTAATGGCGCGGTTCGCATGAGTGCCGTGCCCGTCGACCAGGCCGCCCGGAGGGCGTGCCGATCGATGAAAGCCTGAAAGGATAACCCGCCGGGCCATGGCTTAGCTATTTCGACAAGCCTGGTTGCCTACCTTGATATTGTGAAATATCCCGTCAGGCCCGGTCGCCGCCCCGCAGGCTGGCATCCAGGTCGGCCAGGCGCCGGGGTGTGCCGACATCCACCCAGCGCCCCCCGTGGCGTCCACCGCGCACCGTGTGCCGCGCGATGGCCTGCGCCAGCAAGGGACCGAGGCGCGCGGGGGCACCCGGCGTTATGCCGGCAAACAGGGCCGGGTGGTAAATGCCGATGCCGGAGAATGTCAGGCGTAGCCCTTCCGTGGGATGCAGGCTGCCGTCCGGCCTGGCCAGGAAGTCGCCGGCAGGGTGGTGTTCGGGGTTATCGACCATCAGCAACCACGCCAGCGTCGCGACGCCATCGATGTCCCGCGCCAGGGCGGGTGCCTGTGCCGGGTCCCAGTCGCACCAGACATCGCCGTTGATCACCAGGAAAGGCGACGCGCCGAGCAGCGGCAGGGCCAGGGCGATGCCGCCGGCCGTCTCCAGCGCCGTGCCTTCGCGGGAATACGCCAGCCGGGCGCCGTAGGCAGAGCCGTCGCCCAGCGCCGCTTCCAGCCGATCCCCCAGCCAGGCGTGGTTGATGACGATGTCTTTTATGCCGGCCGCGACCAGCCGTTCGATATGCCAGGCGATCAGCGGCTTGCCGCCCGCCTGCAGCAGCGGCTTGGGCAGGGTGTCGGTCAATGGCCGCATGCGCTCGCCACGGCCTGCCGCCAGGATCATGGCGCGCATCAGAAGGTGTATCCCACCGTGGGCTGGCGGTCGTCCAGTTTATCGAGCAGGCGCAGCAGGGGCGAGAACGCGCCATAGCGGCCCGCCACCTGACGGACGTAGGTGTTGACGCGGGGTATGTGCGCCAGGTAACCGGCTTTGCCGTCGCGGTGGTGCAGGCGCGCGAATACGCCCAGGATGCGCAGATTGCGCTGCAGCCCCATCCACTCGTAGGCACGATGGAAATCGGCGAAATCCGCCGCTACCGGCAAGCCCGCCGCGCGCGCCATTTCCCAGTATCGGATGGCCCAGTCCAGTTGCTGCGGCTCTTCCCAGGTGGTGCGGGCGTCGGTCACCAGCGAAGCCAGGTCATAGGTGATGGGGCCGGCCAGCGCATCCTGGAAATCGATAATGCCGGGGTTTGGCCCGTAGCGGTCGCCATCGGTTGCCATCAGGTTGGGCGAGTGGAAGTCCCGATGCACAAGCACGGACGGTTGCGTGCCGTTGGCGGTGGATAGCAGCGAGAAGACGCCCTGCAATGCCTCTTGAGAGGCGGGGTCCAGCGTCATGCCGTGATGCCGCGCGACGTACCAGGTGGGGAACAGTTCCAGTTCCGTCATGAGCCGGCCGCTGTCGTACTGCGCGAGGCCGCGGACGGATGCCTGCTGCATGCGTACCAGCGCGGCCAGGGCTTGCCGATACAGCGTTTGCAGCGTCGCGTCGTCCAACCCTTCCTGGATGCGCTGGTAGTATGTGCACGGACCGAGGTCGGACAGCAGCAGGAAGCCCTGTCCCTGGTCCTGGGCCAGGATGGCGGGCACATTCAGCCCGGCATCGCGCAGCAGGCCGGCGACGTGCAGGAACGGGCCGGTATCCTCATGGCCCGGCGGCGCATCCATGACGATGACGGACCCGGCGCCGGCATCCAGCCGGAAGTAACGGCGAAAACTGGCGTCGCTGGACGCGGGACGCAAGGTATCGTGCTGCAGGGCCAGGGATGCGGGCAGGCCGCGCAGCCAATGGCGCAGCGCGTCCAGGCGGGAATCGGCGGAGGTGGACAAGGAAACGACCTGTAGGCGGAAAGTGGCGATTTTCGGGGTGCGGGCGTCCGGTTATACGGCGATATCGCGCATGCCGGCAAACCCGCGGCTGCGCTGACGCTCAGCTTATCTATAATACCGGCTCTTCGCGGGTTTCACGGGATGGGCGTAGCCCGCCGTTCCAGCCGCATTGCCCTTTTTTCAGGTCTCCTCGTACGTGCGCATCGTCCGGTCGTTGATCCTATTCCTTGCTGGCGCGGTCTCTGTCGCCCAGGCCCAAGTCGCAACGGATACGTCAGCGAATTCGAAGTCGTCGGCGCCGTCTGTTTCCCAAAGCGGATCGCCGGATGTCGAAGTCCTGGGGCTGCGCTCGTCGCCCAGGCTGCGCGTGCACCGGCTGACCAGCGACCAGGCGCCTGCCTACCTGGAAGCGGACACCATGGACGGCGATCCGGACTCCAACGTGACGTTGACGGGCAGCGCCCAGGTTCGCCGCATCGATTCCGTGCTGAAGGGCGACCAGATCACCTATCGCCGCGCATCCGGTGAAGTCGATTCGCAGGGCAGCGCGCGGCTGATGCGGGACGGCACGCTGGTGACCGCGCCGGCGATGAAGTACAACATCGACGCCGACAGCGGCCAGTTGAGTTCGCCCGATTTCTGGCTGGGCGCCACGGGCGGCTTCGCCAAGGCGGACCACGCGGACATCTTCAGCCGTTCCACGATGCGCCTGCAGAACACCACTTACACAGGTTGCGCCTGCGCGGAACCCTCGTGGTATATCAAGTCCAAATCGGTCGACCTGGACTTCGACGAAAACGAAGGCGTGGCGCGCGACGGCGTCCTGTATTTCAAGGACGTGCCCATCCTGGCGTCGCCTTACATGACCTTCCCGGTCAAGAAGGAACGCAAATCCGGCTTCCTGCTGCCGACCTACGGCTCCACGAGTCGCAGCGGCTTCGAATTCCAGGCGCCGTATTACTTCAATCTAGCGCCAAATTACGACGCAACCTTGTACCCACGATTGCTATCCAAGCGCGGGCTCCAGCTGGGCGGGGAATTCCGTTATCTAGGTTCGTCCTACGGTGGCATCCTGGCCGGCACTTATCTGCCCAGTGATAACCAGACGGGTCAAAACCGATGGATGTATTCCTCACGGCATTATCAATCGCTCGGTGACGGCTTCTATACGACCTGGAACGTTAACGGCGTATCTGACGACAATTATTACCGTGACTTTTCCACGATCGGTCTGAACGAGGCGTCGACCACCTATTTGCCCAAGCAAGGGATGGTGGGCTGGAATAACCAGTACTGGCAGACCTACGTGCAGGTCTACAAATACCAGACGCTGCAGGACCCGGATGCGCCTATTCTGCCGCCGTACGACAAAGTGCCTGAGCTGTCACTAAAAGGCCAGCGCTATGACTGGCATGGGTTTGACCTGGAACTTGACAGTTCGGCGGTGCGATTCCAGCGTACGCTTGTCGGCGTTGGAGAGAGCTTCCCGGGTGCCATAAATGGACATTATGGCCCTGACGGCGATCGCCTGCAGGCGTATCCGACTATCGCGTTTCCCATCGTGCGGCCGGGCTGGTACATCACTCCCAAGGTGGGCTACAACTACACTCAATACCAAAACACGAACTGGTTCGGCGGCGACTGGAACTTCCTGGGAACCACCAGCGGATATCCCAGCAGCATTTCTCGTGGACTTCCGATTTTCTCGGTCGATACCGGCATGACGTTCGAGCGTGACACGACGCTGTTCGGCAAGGACTCGATTCAGACGCTGGAGCCCCGCCTATACTATTTGCGCGTGCCGTATCGAGACCAATCCCGGATACCCGTTTATGACACGTCGCTGGCGGACTTCAGTTTCTCTCAGGCGTTCCAGGAGAATATTTACACGGGAGGCTGGGACCGGATCGCCAATGCAAACCAGTTGACTGCTGCTCTGACGACGCGCTGGCTGGACGCGAGTACTGGTATCGAGCGGCTTTCGGCTTCGATAGGCCAGCAGGTGTACTTTCAGGACCAGGAAGTTACCCTGCCCGGCGAGACCCCCCGAACTAATGTCCGGTCGAACTTTCTGGCGGAAACGACCGCGGCGCTTACGGACACGTTAAGCACCACAGTCAGCGCGCAATACGATCCGTACAATAGCCAGTTCGATCAGGGGTTGGTTGCCGCGCGCTGGTCTCCGCAGCGGTTGACGTCGATATCCCTGTCCTATCGTTATCAACGTGATCCTCCCACACTGAGTTCAGGTGCCCAACAGGCGTACCTGCCTCAAGGGCAAAACCAGGTAAGCCTCGCTTTCCAGTGGCCCTTCAGTCAGCGCGTCTATGGTATCGGGCGAATAGATTATTCGCTGCATACTGGTCCGATCCTGAATTCCGCAAATGAAACTGTGCAGGATTCGCGCCGGATTACCCAAGCCATCGCCGGTGTGGAGTACAAAGGCGACTGCTGCTGGACGGGTCGGGTAGTGTTCCAACGCTATGCCGTGGCGGCCGACGAGGTCAACACCGCGGTATTTTTCCAGCTGGAACTGACCGGCCTGGGCGCGCTGGGCACCGACCCCTTGAAACTGATGCGTCGCAGCATACCCGGCTACGAGTCGGTCAACCCGCCGCCGCAGCCTGGAACGACTTTCGAAAGGTATGAATGATGCGTAGTGTGTTTTTGCCGGCCAGCCTTACGCGCGCCGTCCTGATGCTGGTTGCCTGCGTCGCGCTGCCCATGGCGGCGGTCGCGCAATCGCAAGCCCCGTCCCACGGACGACCCGCCGCGCAAAACCGCAAACCGGCCGCGAAGCCGGCCGCGCCCGCGCCGGCGCCGGCTGACACGGCCGCCCCGTCGTCGGCCGCGCAAGGCGACCAGTTTGCCGACGGTATCGCGGCTGTAGTGAACAAAGACGTCATCACGATGCGGGAAGTCAACGAGGGTGTGAAGACCGCCACCCAGGAATTGAGCCGCCAGAACATCCAGTTGCCCGATGTGAAGGTCCTGCAGCGCCAGGTGCTGCAGCGCCTGATCATGGAAGACCTGCAGCGCCAGGAAGCCAAGCGCCTGAACATCCGTATCGACGATGCGCAAGTGGACCAGGCGATCGGCACCGTGGCCCAGCGCAACCAGATGTCGACGGAGCAGCTGCGCCAGGCCATCGAAAAACAAGGGGTCTCCTGGCAGGCCTATCGCAAGAATATTCGCAGCGAAGTGCTGGCGGATCGCCTGCGTCAGCGCACGGTCGACGCCAGCCTGGTGATTTCCGATGCGGACGTCGATGCCTTCCTCAAGGAGCAGCAGCGCCGCCAGGGCGCGCTGGGCGCGGCGCCCGCCGGGCCGGGACCGGCCGCCGCGGCCGCGCCGCAGGCCCAGGTGCCGGCCGGTCCGGAAATCGTCGGTCTGGCGCAGATCCTGGTACGTGTGCCGGAAAGCGCGTCGCGGGAACAGGTGGCCGGGCTGCGCAAGAAAGCAGAGGACATCCTGGCGCGCCTGAAGGGCGGCGCCGATTTCGCCAGCATCGCGGCCGCCAGCTCCGACGGTCCGGAAGCCTTGCAGGGCGGCGCGATGGGCGATCGGCCGCTGGAAGGCTGGCCCGATCTGTTCGTCAATGCCATTGGCAACCTGAAGAAGGGCGACATATCGGGCATTATCCAGAGCGGTAACGGCTTCCATATCCTGAAGGTGCTGGACCGTCGCGCTGCCGGCGCGCCCGCGCCGGCGCGCAATCCTGCGCAGACGCCGGCCACGGCGCCCGCCGCGCCGCCGCCCAACCCCAGCTCGGACGGTGCCGTCCCGCTGCCGCAAGGGCCCGTGCAGGTCACCCAGACGCATGCGCGGCATATCCTGATCAAGACCTCCGCCGTCATGACCGACGACGAGGCGCGCCAGCGCCTGGAGCTGCTGCGCCAGCGTATCGTCGAGGGCCATGAAGATTTCGGCGCCCTGGCCAGGCAGAATTCGCAGGATGCCACGGCGCCGCAAGGCGGCGATCTGGGATGGCTCAATCCCGGCGAGACCGTTCCGGAATTCGAACAGGCCATGAATGCCTTGCAGCCCGGTCAGGTCAGCGAGCCCATCCATAGCCGCTTCGGATGGCACCTCATCCAGGTACTGGAGCGTCGGCAAAAAGACGTCAAGGACGAGGTCGAACGCCTGCAGGCACGCCGCGTGTTGTTCGAACGGCGTTCGGAACTGGCCTTCGACGATTACCTGGAACAGCTGCGCGACCAGGCTTATATCGATAACCGGCTGGAAAAGCGGGACCAGCAGGCCAGCCAGGACAGCGGTACGCGATAAGCCTGCCTTCGTTTCATCGACACATGCCCCAGCACCAGGCGCGTAAAAGGTTCGGACAGCATTTCCTGGTCGACGAGGGCGTCATCGACGCCATCGTCCGTGCCATAGGGCCCGCTCCGGACGATTGCATGATCGAAATCGGCCCGGGCCTGTCGGCGCTGACGCGGCCCCTGCTGGCCCGCGTGCGGCGCTTGAACGTCGTCGAAATCGACCGGGACCTTGCCGAACGCCTGCGGCGCGACCATGCGCCCGACCGTCTCGCGGTTGTCGAGGCGGATGCACTGACGGTGGATTTCTCGCAGTTCGGCAACGACCTGCGTATCGTCGGCAATCTGCCGTACAACATTTCCAGCCCCATCCTGTTCCATCTAATGACGGTCAGCGAGCGGGTGCGGGACCAGCATTTCATGCTGCAGCGTGAAGTCATCGATCGCATGGCGGCGCATCCATCGTCGTCCGATTATGGACGGCTGTCGGTGATGCTGCAGTCGCGCTACCGCATCGAAAAGCTTTTCGACGTTCCGCCGGAAGCCTTCGACCCGCCGCCGCGGGTTGTCTCCGCGGTCGTGCGCATGGTGCCGTTGCCGGCGGACCGCATCCGGCCGCGCAGCGAAGCGGCGCTGGAGCAGGTCGTGGCGCGCGCATTCGCGCAGCGGCGCAAAATGCTGCGCCGGGCCCTGGCGGAATGGGCGCCGCACGTGCCTTGGGACGATCTGGGCATCGCGCCCACCGCGCGCGCCGAAGAAGTTCCCGTGGAAAAATTCATCGCCCTGGCGGACGTCTTGCTCAGTGCCGGGCTGGTCGGGCCCGATCGGCCGCATAGCGCGGAACTGGACGCCTGACCCAAGCCCGGGCGCTCACGCGCCGCACCAGCGCGCGCTACGCATCGCCAAGCCGGGACAAGGCAGCCCTTTACCGTTGGCCTCCCGCGAGGAACAAACGTGTGGCGTCGCGTGCCCGGTCGGTCAGCAGTTCCGCGGCCTGCGCGCAAGCCTGCGCCAGCGTCATCGGCCCAGCGGCCAGGCTGTACGCCGCCGTGATGCCGGCTTCGTAGAGCTTGTCGTAACCCGGTCCCAGCGAGCCGGCCAGGGCCACCACCGGCACGCCGGCCTGTTTCGCGATACGCGCCACGCCGGCCGGCGTCTTGCCGTGCAGGGTCTGTTCGTCCATGCGTCCTTCACCGGTAAATGCCAGCGTCGCGCCACGCATGGCCTCGGCCAATCCACCGAGCTCGGCGACCACCTCGACGCCGGGGCGGAATGCCGCGTTCAGGAATGCATGAGCGGCAAAGCCGAGACCGCCGGCGGCGCCGGCGCCGGGCCGGTCGCGTTCGTCGCGCCCGAGCGTTCGTGCGCACAGGTCGGCGTAGTGACTCAGTGCCAGATCCAGCTGCCGCACCTGTTCCGGCGTCGCGCCCTTCTGCGGGCCGAAGACCGCCGATGCGCCATGCGGTCCGCACAGGGGATTGTCGACGTCCGAAGCCACTTCGATGCGAACGGTCGCCAGCCTGGGATCCAGCGCATCGGTTTCGATGCGCGTCGCCCGCGCCAGGGCCGCGCCGCCATCGTCGATAAGTTCGCCCTGGGCATCCCGTATCCGCAAGCCCAGCGCGGACAGCATGCCGGCGCCGCCGTCATTGGTGGCAGAACCGCCCAGGCCGAGAATGATGCGACGCGCGCCGGCATCCAATGCCGCGCGAATCAGTTCGCCCACCCCGCGACTCGTCGCGCGCAGCGGATCGCGGCGGTCGGGCGGGACCTGCTCGAGGCCGGCGGCGGCCGCCATCTCGATGACCGCCGTATCGTTGCCTACCCAGCCCCAGGCCGCCGGCGCGCTGGCGCCCAGCGCATCCGTGACGTCCGTCGAACGCCACTGGCCGCCTGCCGCGGCCAGGACCGCCGCCACGGTGCCTTCGCCGCCGTCGGCCATGGGAATGGTGACGATCTGCGCATCGGGACACGCGGCGCGAACGCCGCGGGCGATCGCGAGCGCGGCGTCGGGAGCGGAAAGGCTTTCCTTGAAGGAGTCGGGCGCGATGACGATTTTCACTGTCGGGTCTCGTTGCTTGCGTGCGTCGTTGTATGGCCGGAAGCGCGGCGGGGAGGCGCTCATGATAACGCCGCGGCCGTGCGTGCATGACCGCGGCGCGCTCGCAGGCGTACCATAGGACGCTTGCTCAACTTCCAGAGGAATTCCGTCATGGCAGTGCTGCGTCGCACCAAAATTGTCGCTACCCTCGGTCCCGCGACCTCGTCGCCAGAGAAGATCGAAGCGCTTGTACGCGCGGGCATGGACGTGGCTCGACTCAACTTCTCGCACGGCGATACGAACGATCACCGGCAGCGCGCGCAGATGGTGCGCGAAGCGGCGGCCAGGCAGGGACGCTTTGTGGCTTTAATGGGCGATCTCCAGGGGCCCAAGATACGCATCGCCCGGTTCGCCGACGGCAAGGTGACATTGAAGGTCGGCGCGACATTCACCTTGTCCAACAGCCATCCCTATGATGAGGGGACGACGGAAATCGTCGGCATCGACTATCCGGAGCTGGTGCAGGATTGCCGTCCGGGCGACGAATTGCTGCTCGATGATGGGCGCGTGGTGCTGCGCGTCGACAGCGTTGCGCTCGATTCGGTGCAGACCACCGTGATGGTCGGCGGCACCCTGTCGAACAACAAAGGCATCAACCGTCGCGGCGGTGGCTTGTCGGCCCCCAGCCTTACGGACAAGGACCGCGCCGACATCAAAGTCGCGGCCGAACTGCAGCTGGACTATGTGGCGGTGTCCTTTCCCCGCCATGGTTCGGATATCGACGAAGCCCGCGAACTGGTGCGCGCCGCCGGCAGCCAAGCCTGGATCATTGCGAAGATCGAAAGAGCCGAAGCCGTGGCGGACGACGAAGCGCTGGACGCGCTGATACGGGCCAGCGACGGCGTCATGGTCGCGCGCGGCGACCTGGGGGTGGAGGTCGGCGATGCCGAACTGGCCGGCATCCAGAAACGCATCATTCAGCACGCGCGCACCTTGAACAAGGTGGTAATCACCGCAACGCAAATGATGGAGTCGATGATCTCCAGTCCGTTGCCCACGCGGGCCGAGGTATCGGACGTGGCTAACGCGGTGCTGGACTACACCGACGCGGTGATGTTGTCGGCGGAAAGCGCTTCCGGCCAGTATCCCGTCGAAGCGGTGGAGGCCATGGCCCGCGTCTGCCTGGGGGCGGAAAAGCATCCCACGTCCACGCATTCGCATCATCGCCTGGGCGAAACCTTCTCGCGCTGCGACGAAACCATCGCGCTGGCCGCCATGTATGCCGCCAATCACTTCCCGGGTATCAAGGCCGTCATCTCGATGACCGAAAGCGGGCATACCCCGTTGATCATGTCGCGCATCCGCTCCGGCGTGCCCATCTACTGCTACAGCCCGCACCCCGTCACGCAGAACCGTGCCGCGCTTTTCCGCGGCGTGTACACGGTACCTTTCGATCCGTCATCCTGCGATCCGTCGGAATTGAGCAACGCCGCGATTGCCGAACTGAAGCAGCGTGGGCGCGTCGAGCCGGGCGATTGGGTCATCCTTACCAAAGGGGATTTCTACCGGGACAGCGGCGGCACCAATGGCATGAAGCTGCTGCAGGTGGAATAGCCGCCAGGGTCGCTAACCGAAAAACCAGTAGCAGACCCCGATGGAGGCGAGCACGCCCGCCAGGTCGGCCAGCAGCGCGCAGCCCACGGCATGGCGGGCGCGCCGCACGCCCACCGCGCCGAAGTACACCGCCAGCACATAGAAGGTGGTTTCCGTGCTGCCTTGCATGGTCGCGGCCAGCAGGCCGGGAAAGCTGTCCACGCCGAAGTGCGACATCGTATCGATCATCATCGCGCGCGCCGCGCTGCCGGAAAACGGCTTGACCAGCGCCGTGGGAAGGGCATCGACGAAACGGGTGTCCCATCCCGCCGCGTGCGACAGCCAGCGGATACCGTCCAGCGCGGCATCCAGCGCGCCGGAGGCCCGCAGCACGCCGACGGCGCACAGCATGGCCACCAGGTAGGGGAGCAGGTCGCGCGCAATATCGAAACCCTGGCGCGCGCCCTCGATAAAGCTCTCGTACACGGGCACTTTCTTCCAGGCGCCCAGCGCAAGGAAGGCGATGATGATACCGAACAGCGCCAGATTGCCCAGCAGCGAGGACAGGGCGGCGAGAGCAGCGGCCGACAGGGTCGCGAGCAGGGCGACGAAGCCGCCAAACAACAACAGCCCCGAGAGCAGCCATGCCAGCACGACAGGGTCGGCAAGCCGCAGCCGTTGACACCAGGCGACCGCCAGCAAGCCGGTCAATGTCGATACGCAGGTCGCCAGCAGAATCGGCAGGAACACCAGCGTGGGATCGGATGCGCCCTGCTGGGCGCGGTACATGAAGATGGTGACCGGCAGCACGGTCAGCGACGACGCATTCAGCACCAGGAACAAAATCTGGGCATTGGTGGCGGTGTCTCGCCGGGGATTCAGCGATTGCAGTTCGCGCATGGCGCGCAGGCCGATGGGGGTCGCGGTGTTATCCAGTCCCAATGCGTTTGCCGCGAAATTCAGGGTGATCAGCCCGATCGCGGGATGGCCGCGCGGCACCTCGGGCATGAGCCTGGAAAAAAGCGGCCCCAGCAGCCAGGCCAGGGCCCGCACGATTCCGGCCTGTTCCGCGATGCGCAGCAGCCCCAGCCACAGCGTCAGCGTGCCGAACAGCAGCACCATGACTTCGACCGACAGGCGCGCCATGTCGAACAGCGCGGCTACCATGGAGGAAAAGACCTCGGCATGGCCGCCGACCAGCCAACGCAAGACGCCTGTCAGGGCACTAATCAGGAAAAAAGCCAGCCATACGTGATTGAGCATCGCGTGGCGCGCCCCTTGTCGAAGGTGAGTCGGCAAATCGCGGAGCATCGACTTTAACCGACTTCAACCGCGGGATCGCCCGTTCAATCGTCGCTTTTCGGGCCCAGTCCCGGAAACAGCACTTCGATAAAGCCAAGCTTGGTCAGGTCGGTCATGCGGGTCGGGTAGAGGCGGCCGATCAGATGATCGCATTCGTGCTGCACGACGCGCGCGTGAAAACCCCGGGCTTCGCGTTCGATCATCTTGCCGGTCGGATCGTAGCCGGTATAGCGGATATGCGTATGGCGCGGCACCAGTCCGCGCAGGCCGGGCACGGACAGGCAGCCTTCCCAGCCATCTTCCTTGTCGTCGGACAGCGGGGTGATGATGGGGTTGCAGAGGACAATCTGCGGAACGGGTTTCTCATCCGGATAGCGTTCGTTGCGCTCGAAACCGAAGGTCACCACCTGGAGGTCCACGCCGATTTGCGGCGCCGCCAGGCCGGCGCCCTTGGCGTGCTTCATCGTATCGAACATGTCCTGTACGAGGGCATGCAGTTCCGGAGTGTCGAATTCGCGAACGGCGGCGGCCACGCGCAGCAGGCGCGGGTCTCCCATTTTGAGGATATCGTGGATCATGGCGTGGGCATCGAGAGGTCGAAATGGGCCGGGAAGGATTTCCGAGCGGAGCCCAGTAGGGCTTCGCGCATTCTAGGCCGCGCGGTCCGCCGGCTTCCACCGCCATCGGGAAACTCGGATCGATCTCCCAGGCGGTGCCGCCCGACGGGTGCGGAGGTCCTGCCGTGGCCAGCCCGTTCTAGTCGTTCTGCGAACCTTTCTGGATGAACTCGATCTTGTAGCCGTCCGGATCCTCGACGAAAGCGATCACCGTCGTACCGTGTTTCATCGGCCCGGCCTCGCGCGTGACCTTGCCACCGCGTTCGCGCACGCGGTCACAGGCTTCGTAGGCGTTCGGTACATCGATGGCGATGTGCCCGTAGCCATTGCCCAGGTCATAGCGCTCGGTGTCCCAGTTGTGGGTCAATTCCAGCACCGCGCCATCCTTTTCGTCCTGGTAGCCGACGAAGGCCAGCGTGAATTTGCCTTCAGGATAGTCCTTGCGGCGAAGTAAACGCATGCCGAGCACGTTGGTATAGAAATCGATGGAGTGGTCCAGATTGCCGACACGGAGCATGGTGTGAAGCAGGCGCATGGTGGTTTCCTTTGGACTTGGCGGGAAGGGCCGGGCGCAGGCGCCCGTTGATTCTTCGGCATTGTAGAACTTGTCGGCAGGGCGGTCCCCATCGCCCGGTTCCCTGATGGAACCACTCCCGCCGCGCCGGCACCTACCCGGCCGCATACGGCTGTATGCCGGCTATCAGCATTCGATAGCGGCTTACGGTACAGCCTGGACGGAGACAAGAATGAATTTTTGCAAACGCGAACTGGCCGTTCTGGCCTTATTGGGCAGCATCATCCCCTCGGCCGTCACGGCGCAAGGCATGGAAGTCTCATATCCTCAACGACAGCTCACGCTGGTTATCGGCTTTCCGCCGGGGGGCGGAGCTGATGCGCTGGCCCGGCTATTTGCCAGGCATATGGCGGCGGAGCTCGGGCAAAACGTCATAGTCGACTATCGGCCAGGGGCTGCGGGCAACATCGGGGCCAAGAGCGTGGCACGTACCCAGGCGGATGGATACACCATCTATCTCGGTGGGCGGCCGAATACGATCCACAAGGCAATCTACCCACAGCTTGACTACGACTTCTCGCGGGACCTTATGCCAGTGGGCCTCGTTGCCACGATGCCCTACGTTGTCGTCGTAGGCAAGGATACGCCGATCGCATCCGTGCAGGATATCGTGGCAATCGCGAAAGCCTATCCGAGTACGCCAACTTGCGCATCCGCTGGAGTGGGTACCAGCGACCATCTTCTGTGCGTCATGTTCCAGCAGGAGACCGGAACGGAGATCGCACACGTTCCTTACCGTGGTAGCGCGCAAGCATTTGCCGATGTAATGGGTGGACGAGTCGACATGCATTTCGCCCCGCTTCCGGCAGCGCTACCCCAGATTGTCGCGGGCAATCTGCGGGCTATCGCTGTGATGTCGGCGACACGGGTGGTCGGGTTGCCCCATACGCCCACCATCGCGGAGGCAGGTTTCCCCGGGCTGGCCTTGGACGCCTGGTACGGCCTGATGGCGCCAACAGGGACACCGCAAGCGGCCGTCAGGCGGTTGAACCAGTCCATCAACGCGGTGCTGGCCAAGCCGGAGCTGCAGGAAGCCCTGGATCAATTGGCCTACGTCCCGCCTTCGCCCGATACGCCGGAGGCCTTCGGGGCCCTGATCGCGGAAGAAACCGACAGGTGGATGAAAGTCCTTCGCCAACGCAAGATCGTGACGGATCCGGCGGACGGGGCAGCCGTGCCGCCATCGCCCGTACCCTGATGCAGCCGGACGTGGAACCGGACGGCATCGAGAGGCGGCCGGCAAGGCTAGGCCGCGATGGGCGCCAACGTCAGCGCCTGCCGCATCGCGTCCACGGCACGGGCCATATCGGCCGGCGTGATCGCGCCTATGCAGCCCACCCGGAACGTGGGTTGTTCGGTGTTGTAGAAATTGCTGATCACGAAGCCGCGCGCTTTCAGGGCATCGACGAAGCCTTGCAGGGTCCAACCCGGCGTCGTGGGCGATTCCACATTGACGATGATGGGGCCTTGCAGGTCGGGCGGCAGATAAGGCGTCAGGCCCAGCGCCATCACGCCTTCGTAAAGCACACGCTGGTTCGCGGTGTAGCGCGCCAGCCGCATGGCGCGGCCTTCCTGGCGGTAAAGATCCATGGCGACCGACAGCGCGGCCAGTGTCGGTGCCGGAGGGGTGAAGCGCGCGCCGCCGTTGTTGGTCTTGCCGTGTTCGTGGATGTCGGCCAGATCCAGCGACCAACTTCCGGCGTTGCCATGCGACGCCTCCAGGCGGTCGATGCGACAGACGGCGAAGGCGGCGCCTGGCGGCCCTTCCAGGCATTTGTTGGATGTCAGGATAACGGCATCCACCGCCGGCAGGGCGGAGACGTCCAGCGGCAACGCGCCGAAGGCCGAGACCGCGTCCACGATGACGCGCCGGCCCAGGTCTCCCGCGACTTGGGCCAGTGTCGGTACATCGTGGCAGATGCCGCTGCCGGTTTCGCTATAGACCAATCCCACATGTGTGATGCGCGGATCGTCGCACAAGGCCTCAGCGAGGCGGGCCGGCGCCACCCGCTCGCGTGTTCCCACCGGTATGGTGACTACCGTGCGACCGGCTTCGCTGGCCAGGCGCTGCAAGCGGGCGGCGTAGGCGCCGGTCGCGGGAATCAGTATTTTGCCGGTACGCGGCACGAAGGTGCGCACAGCCGCTTCCAGCGCGAAATGGCCGCTGCCCGACAGCGGCAGCGCGACGTGGGTCTCCGGCGCTCCGCCGGCGGCTTCGCGGATATCGACGCATAGTTTGCGCACGATCGCGCGAAAATCGTTGTCCCAGGGCGCATAGTCCTGCGCCAGGGCCTTCTTGACGGCATCTGCCGTGGTAACGGGGCCTGGTATGAGCAGTAGCATGGTTGCCTTGCCGGTCAGAACTGCGGAAGCATGGCCGGGTCGTGGCGTCTCAGGACGTCGCGAGCCTGCTGGTATTCAGGCAGGATCTGCCCGACCTCGGTCCAGAAATTGGGGCTGTGGTTCATTTCGCGCAGGTGCGCCAATTCGTGCGCGATAACGTAATCGATGATGGCCGGCGCGAAATGGATCAATCGCCAGTTCAGCATGATGTTGCCATCGCTGGTACACGACCCCCAGCGCGTAGCGGCCGAGGACAGACGCCAGCGGCGGATCTGCAGTCCGCTGGCTTGCAGGAAGTGCGCCAGCCGCGCACCGAACCAGATGCCCGCGCGCTGCTGCAACCAGGCTTGCGCGGCATCGCGGATGCGCGAAGCCGCGGCATCGGCGGGCAATGCCAGGCGCAGCGCGTCGCCGTCACACGGCGCATCGGCGTCGCCCGCCAGCGTGGCGCGGCGTTCCCGCGAGCCGAGCTCCAGGACGATGCGTTTGCCCAGGTAAGGGAGTTCGCCGCCGGCGCGCCATTGGGTTTGCGACAGCGCCAATTGTTCGCGGCGCTTGTGCCAGTCACGCAGCTTGGCGAGTATCCAGCCGGCTTTTTCGACCACGGCCTCGTCGACCTGTCTCAGTGTGACCCAGTTCGGCGCGGTGACGCGCAGCCCGTCGTCGCTGATCACGAAGCCGATCGTGCGGCGCCGTGAACGCAGCAGGACGAAGCCGATTTCCTGCTGTGGCGTCGCGACGACGCGCCAGCGGGCATTCTGCGGCAGGCTGGGCGGGCAAGGCGTGGCAACGATGAAAGGGCTGGCGGAAGAGGGTTTAAGGTCGAAACGGTCTGCCGCCCCGCGCGTGGCGGACGGTTCGGCGGCGTTAACCCCGCCGGGGCTTGTGCCACCACCAGCGCGATTACCCGGGCCGACACCCGCATCGGGGCCGACAACAGCATTAGGGTCGACAACAGCATCACCGCCAGACCCAAGGCCGTTATCGGAGCCAAGACCAGCATCTGCATGGCCGCCGCCAACGTCCATGCCGGTACCAGGGGTGTCCTGGAAGTCCGCATGGTGCCCGGAAGCGGCGGCCGGCTGCCGCAACGGCAGCGGGCCTTCGCCTGGGGCAGAGCCAAGATCCAGGAGCAGGGAGTCCGAAGGCGACTCGGCAGCGGCGCCGCCCTTGTCGCTGGGCGGCGCGTCGAACAGCAGTTCGAGCTGGTTATTCCGAGACATACCTTTCAGGGTTGAGGCGGCGCATTTCGCCTTCGATCCAGCCCTGGACTTCACGGTTCAGGGCTTCGGGAGACTTTCCTTTGGATTCTATCGCGGGGCCGATCGAAACGGTGATCAGACCGGGGCGTTTGACGAAAGCGTTGCGCGGCCAACATTCCCCGGCATTGTGCGCGATGGGAATGACGACGCTGTCCGTGCGCGATGCCAACAGGGCACCGCCCATCTTGAATCGCGCCGTCTTGCCGGGCGCGATGCGCGTGCCTTCCGGAAACAGCAGAGGCCAGCGGCCTTCGTTGAGCCGGCGCTGGCCCTGGCGCACGACCTGCTCGAAGGCGTCGCGGCCCTTGCTGCGGTCGATGGGGATCATGCGCAACAGTGCCAGGCCCCAGCCGAAGCACGGCACCCAATGCAGTTCGCGCTTGTAGACAAAGCAGACTTCGCGCGGCATGTAGGCCGGAAAGTACAGCGTTTCCCAGGCGGACTGGTGCTTGGACAGCAGGATGGCCGGGCCGTCCGGCAGGTTTTCCCAGCCGCGGACTTCCCAACGGATGCCGCAGAAGACCCGCGCGCCCCAGACCGCCAGGCGCGGCCAACCTACCGTGAGGCGGTAGCGCCAATGCAGCGGCAAGGGCGCCCACAGCAGGCAGGCGAGCGCATAAGGGATGACCGTGACGCTGAGGAAGATCAGGTACAGCAGCGAGCGCAAAAAGGAAATGGCCCTCATGCGGTTTTTTCTTCCAGCAGCATGTCCACCACCGCGGCCAGGTCGTCGGCCACCTGCGTGCCCTCCGGCAACTGGCCTGAGGCCAGCGTCTTCAACCCGTTGCCGGTTTTCACCAGCCAGGGCGTGCAGCCCATGGCCGCGCAGGCCTGCAGGTCGCGCAGCGAATCGCCGACCGCCGGGACGCCGGTAAGGTCGACGTCATAGCGTTCCGCGATCTGTTCGTACATGCCGGGCAGCGGCTTGCGGCAGCGGCAGTTGTCTTCCGGCAGGTGCGGACACAGGAAGATGGCATCTATCGCGCCGCCAGCCTGGGCCAGTTCGCGGCGCATCTTTGCGTGGATGGCGGTGAGGGTGCTCATGTCGAACAGCCTGCGCCCCAGTCCGGACTGGTTGGACGCCACGACGACGGTCCAGCCGGCCTGGTGCAGGCGTGCGATCGCCTGGATCGCGCCAGGAAGGGCGATCCATTCGTCGGGCGATTTGACGAAGGCGTCGCTGTCCTGATTGATGACGCCATCGCGGTCGAGAATGATGAGTTTCACTGGGCGAGCCGGGAAATGTCTGCGACCTTGTTCATCAAGCCATGGAGTTCGCCAAGCAGGGCCAGGCGGTTCGCGCGCACGGCCGGGTCGTCGGCCATGACCATGACGTCGGCGAAAAACGCGTCCACCGGTTCGCGCGCCTGGGCAAGGGTGCTAAGGCTGCCGGCGAAGTCGCCCTCGTCGAACTGCGATTGCGCGCGGGGACTCAGGCGTTCGATTGCCTGGGCCAGCGCGAGTTCCGCAGGTTCCACCAGGCGCGCGGCGTCGACGGCACCGATATCGCCTTCGGTTTTCTTCAGCAGGTTGCCCACGCGCTTGTTGGCGGCCGCCAGGCTGGCGGCCTCCGGCAGCGCGCCGAAGGCCGTGACGGCCCGTACCCGGGCGGCGACCTGGTGCAGCGGCGGCGTCAGCGCGATCACGGCATCGACCGCGTTGCGGTCGAATTCCGCCGCCAGCTGGTTACGGTAGCGCTCGTAGATGAAATCGCCGACTTCGCCCAAGACCTCGGCGGCGATCTTCTGGTCCGGCCCGAAGCTGTCCGCGGCCAGGCGCAGCACGCCCTGCACGGACAGAGGGCCGTTTTCGCTGGGCTTGAGCCAGCCGCCCGCGGCCAGTTGTTCGAAAGCGCTGATCAGGCCAAGGGCGGCCCGGCGCAGCCCATACGGGTCGCGTTCGCCCGTGGGAGCGAGTCCGATGCTCCAGATACCCACCAGCGTCTCGGCGCGCTCGGCGATGAACAGGGTCGCCATGGTCAGGCCGTCGCGGTCGACCGGCGCGTCCAGGCGGTTGCGGTACTGTTCGCGCAGCGCGCGCACGACGTCCGGCGCCTCGCCGTCGGCTTCGGCGTAGTAGGCACCCATCACGCCTTGCAATTCGGGGAATTCGCCGACCATCAGCGTGCCAAGGTCGGCCTTGGCCAGGAGGGCGGCGCGATCCGCCGCCTGCGGAGCCACGCCCAGCGCCTGCGCCACGCCGCGCGCTACGGCGCGCACGCGTTCCACGCGCTGCAGCTGGGTACCCAGTTTATTGTGATAGACGATGCTGCCCAGCTGGTCCACGCGCGCGGCCAGCGGCGTCTTGCGGTCCGTTTCGAAGAAGAATTGCGCATCGGCCAGGCGCGGCCGCACCACGCGCTGGTTGCCTTCCACGATATTGACCGGATCGGCCACCTGCATATTGCTGACGATCAGGAAGCGGTGGGTCAGCTTGCCGGTGTCCGGCGCGAACAGCGGGAAATACTTCTGGTTCAGGCGCATGGTCAGGATCAGGCATTCCTGCGGCACCTGAAGGAAGCGCGGTTCGAACTCTCCGACGTAGACCGTGGGGTGTTCGACCAGTGCTGTGACCTCGTCCAGCAGCGCCGGGACCTCCGGATCGTTGCCCAGCGTGGCGCCCAGGCGGCTGGCGTGCACGTCGAGCTGCCGCGAAATTTCGTCGCGGCGCGCATCGAAACCGGCGATGACGCGCCCTGTTTCGGCCAGTTGGCCGGCGTAGGCGTCGGCATCGCGCAGGGCGATCGGCCCTTCGCTCATGAAACGGTGGCCCAGCGTGTCGCGGCCGGCGGACAGGCCCAGCGCGGCGATATCGACCACGTCCGGGCCGAACAGCGCCACCAGGCCGTGCGCGGGGCGCACGAACTTCACGGTGGTCACGCCGTCCGCCAGCTGGTAACCCATCACTTTGGGAATCGGCAGCCCGGCGATGGCCGCGTCCAGCGCGTGCTGCAGGCCGTCGGCCAGGCGGGCGCCCGGCGCCGTACCGCGCGCCACCAGGTAGTCCTGTTTGCCGTCGGACTCGCGCGCCAGCGTGGCCGCATCGACCGCATCCAGGCCCTTGGCGGCCAGCTTCTTCAGCAGGGCCGGCGTGGGCCGCCCTTCGGCGTCCAGGCCCACTTTGACGGGCATGAGCTTTTCGGCGTATTCCTGGTCCGGCGCCTGGGCCAGTACAGCCGACAGGTGCACGGCCAGGCGGCGCGGCGTGGCATAGGGTTGCATGCGGCAATCGGCGGCCAGCAGGCCCCGTTGCGCCAGGCCCTGGCGGATGCCCTCCGCGAAAGCGTCGCCCAGCTTGCGCAGGGCCTTGGGCGGCAGTTCTTCGGTCAGCAGTTCGACCAGCAGCGGGCGGACGTCGCTCATTGCGCGGCCTCCGCAGCGGCGCGGCCGGCCAGCATGGGGAAGCCCAGCCGTTCGCGGGAGTCGTAATAGGCCTGCGCGATGGCCCGCGACAGGTTGCGGATGCGGCCGATGTAGGCGGCGCGCTCGGTCACGCTGATGGCGCCACGCGCGTCCAGCAGGTTGAAGGTATGCGCGGCCTTGAGCACCGCTTCATAGGCGGGCAGGGCCAGCGGGACTTCCATCAGGCGCTTGGCCTCGGATTCGTAGTCGTTGAAATGCGCGAACAGCATGTCGGCCGAGGAATATTCGAAGTTGTAGGTGGATTGTTCCACCTCGTTCTGGTGAAAGACGTCGCCGTACTTGACCGGGCGGCCGTCCGGTCCGACCGTCCATACCAGGTCGTAGACGCTCTGGACGTCCTGCAGGTACATGGCCAGGCGTTCCAGGCCGTAGGTGATCTCGCCGGTGGTGGGCGCGCAGTTCAGGCCCCCGACCTGCTGGAAGTACGTGAACTGGGTGACTTCCATTCCGTTCAGCCACACTTCCCAGCCCAGGCCCCAGGCGCCCAGCGTGGGGTTTTCCCAGTCGTCCTCGACGAAGCGGATGTCGTGGCGCGTGGGGTCGATGCCCAGCGCCTTCAGCGAACCGATGTACAGGTCCAGGATTTCCGGGGGGGCCGGCTTCAGCACCACCTGATACTGGTAATAGTGCTGCAGGCGATTGGGGTTTTCGCCGTAGCGGCCATCCTTGGGACGCCGCGACGGCTGCACGTAGGCCGCGCGCCAGGGCTCCGGGCCGATGGCGCGCAGAAAGGTGGCCGTATGGGAGGTCCCGGCGCCGACTTCCATGTCGTAGGGCTGCAGCAGCGTGCAACCCTGCTTATCCCAGTATTCCTGGAGTTTTAGGATGATTTGCTGAAAAGTGAGCATGGTGCTGGGGAAATCGCCGGGTCGGCCTGCCGATGGGAAACCCGGCATTTTACTGGAGGCGGCCCGCCTGCCGGAAAAACGCTGTCGCCGTTGGTCGTATCATTCCATTTCCGCGGCCAGCCGGCCCAGACCGCCCGCGCCGCCCCTAGGAAGGAGAACTACGCCATGGCCGATCTGATCAAGGTTGAACTGGTCGACGGTATTCAAACCATCACCATCAACCGTCCCGACGCCCGCAATGCCATCAACCTGGAAACCGCGCAGGCCATGGCCGCGGCGCTGGACGAGCTCGACAATAACCCGGCCGCGCGCATCGGCATCCTGACCGGCGCCAACCAGACGTTTTCCTCCGGTATGGATTTGAAGGCCTTCGCGCAGAGCGGCGAACGCCCCCTGATCCCCGGACGCGGCTTCGCCGGGCTGAACGAGGCGCCGCCGAAGAAGCCGCTGATCGCCGCCGTCGAAGGCTACGCCTTGGCTGGCGGTTTCGAGATCGCGCTGGCCTGCGACCTGATCGTCGCCGCCCGCAACGCAAGTTTCGGGCTGCCCGAAGTCAAGCGGGGGCTGGTGGCGGGGTCCGGCGGCATGCTGCGCCTGCCGCGTCGCCTGCCTTATCACATCGCCATGGAGGTCATCCTTACCGGCGACATGCTCAGTGCCGAGCGTGCCCATTCCTACGGCCTGGTCAATCGCCTGTCGGAGCCCGGCCAGGCGCTGGCCGAGGCCACCGCGCTGGCGCGCGCCATCGTCGAGAACGCCCCGCTGGCGGTGCAGACCGCCAAGAGCATCGTGTCCCAGGCCGTGGATTGGGACCAGGCCGGCATGTTCGACCGCCAGCGGCCCCTGATCGCGCACATCTTCACCTCGGCCGACGCCAAGGAAGGCTCGACCGCCTTCAAGGAAAAGCGCAAGCCCGTCTGGCAAGGAAAGTGAACCCCATCCGGCGTGCCGCGCCGACAAAGGCGGCACGCCGTCCTATACTTCCGGCCGCGGTCCCGCCGGCCGCCACCGCCCACCCCCTTTACCGCTACCGTACGTCATGACCCTCATCAAGGAAGAAGACTTCATCCAGTCCATCGCGGATGGCATCCAGTTCATCAGCTATTACCACCCTGTGGACTACATCCGCCACCTGGCGCGCGCCTACGAGCGCGAGGAAAGCCCGGCGGCGCGCGACGCCATCGCGCAGATCCTGACCAACTCGCGCATGTGCGCCGAAGGCAAGCGGCCGCTGTGCCAGGACACCGGCATCGTCAACGTTTTCCTGAAAGTCGGCATGAACGTGCGCTTCGAGACGTCGCGCAGCCTGCAGGAGTTGTGCGATGAAGGCGTGCGGCGCGGTTACACGAACGCCGACAATCCCCTGCGCGCCTCCGTGCTGGCCGATCCGCTGTTCGCCCGCCGCAATACCAAGGACAACACGCCCTGTATCGTGAATGTCGAGCTGGTCCCGGGCGACAAGGTCGACGTGCAATTGGCGTCCAAGGGCGGCGGTTCGGAGAACAAATCCAAGTTCGCCATGCTGAACCCGAGCGATTCGCTGGTGGACTGGGTGCTGAAGACGGTGCCCACCATGGGCGCCGGCTGGTGTCCGCCCGGCATGCTGGGCATTGGCGTCGGCGGCACGGCCGAAAAAGCCATGCTGATGGCCAAGCAGTCGCTCATGGACGATATCGACATGTACGAACTGCTGCAGCGCGGCCCGCAGAACAAGCTGGAGGAACTGCGCATCGAGCTCTATGAAAAGGTCAATGCGCTGGGTATCGGCGCGCAGGGCCTGGGCGGGCTGACCACGGTGCTGGATATCAAGATCGCCACCTTCCCCACGCATGCCGCCTCGCTGCCCGTGGCGATGATTCCCAACTGCGCGGCCACCCGCCACGCGCATTTCGAATTGGACGGCAGCGGCCCCGCGCACCTGGCGCCGCCCTCGCTGTCCGAGTGGCCCGAAGTGCGCTGGGCGCCGGACTACAACAAGTCCAAACAGGTCAACCTGGATACGCTGACCAAGGAAGAAGTGGCCAGCTGGAAGCCGGGGCAGACGCTGCTGCTGTCGGGCAAGATGCTGACCGGCCGGGATGCCGCGCACAAGCGCATCCAGGACATGCTGGCCAAGGGCGAGCCGTTGCCGGTGGACTTCCGCAACCGGGTCATTTACTACGTCGGCCCGGTCGACCCCGTACGCGACGAGGTAGTGGGGCCGGCAGGCCCGACCACGTCCACGCGCATGGACAAGTTCACCGACATGATGCTGGACAAGACCGGCCTGATCGCCATGATCGGCAAGTCCGAGCGCGGCCCGGTCGCCATCGAGGCCATCCGCAAGCATCAATCCGCTTACCTGATGGCGGTGGGCGGCGCGGCCTACCTGGTTTCCAAGGCCATCCGCGCCGCCAAGGTGCTGGCCTTCGAGGACCTGGGCATGGAAGCGATCTACGAGTTCGACGTCAAGGACATGCCTGTCACCGTGGCCGTGGATGCGCAGGGAACCTCCGTGCACACCACCGGCCCGCGCGAATGGCAGGCCAGGATCGGCAAGATCCCGGTCGCCGTGGTCTGATGCGCCCGTAAGCCGCGACGCCCGGCCATGGCTGGGCGTCGCAGCCGCCGGTTCCGCGATGGCCTCGGCGGTCGGCGGGAGAGGCCCGGCGCTTATGCGTACCGTTCGTTCCGAAGTCGCGCGCCCCGAATGTTGGAGATGGATCCAGCGTTCGGGGCGTTTCGCTTTTGCGGCCACGCGCACGCTACGGCAGGCGCCGTAGCATCGGCGCGCCGATCCGATTCAGAATGTGCCGGCAGCCGCGGCTGCCGCGGCTGTCGTGGCGCCTTAAGGCTGATTGGAGCGTCTCGCATGCATATCGAATCCGCGCCGCGGCCTTCGCGGTTCCTCGGCACACGGGTGGTACGGTGTGCCTTCGTCTTGGCGGTTTTCGGCTGGGGAACGGGCTTCTACGGGCCGCCCGTCTATCTGGCCGAGGTAGCGGCCCGGACAGGCTGGCCGCTGGCCTTGATCTCGACGGCGGTCACCTTGCATTTCCTGGTGGGCGCGCTGGTGGCCGCGAACTTGCCGCGCCTGCATGCTCGCCTTGGACTGGCGTCGACGACCGCGGCCGGCGCGCTGATGACCGGCATCGGGGTGTTCGGCTGGGCGACGGCGTGGCAAAGCTGGCAATTGTTCGCCGCCGCCCTGCTCAGCGGGGCGGGTTGGGTGGCGATGGGCGCCGTGGCCGTCAATGCCATCATCGCGCGTTGGTATGTGGCCGGCCGCCCGGGGGCGCTGGCCAGCGCGTACAACGGCGCCAGCGTGGGCGGGGTGATTTTTTCGCCGCTATGGGTGGCCCTGATCCATGCCTGGGGGTTTCCGGCGGCGGCGGCAGGCGTGGGTGTGGCGATGTTCCTCGTCGTCGCGGCGATGAGCCGCTCGGTGTTCTCGCGTACCCCAGAAAGTCTTGGGCAGCGGCCGGACGGCGGCATCGCCGCGCCCGCGGGACCGGCGCGCCATCGGTGCCCGCATGGAGAGTCGCCGCGCAAAGCGCTATGGCGCGACCGGGCCTTCCTGACCCTGGCGGGCGCCATGGCGTTGGGCTTATTCGCGCAGATCGGCTTGCTGGCCCACCTTTTCACCCAGCTTGCCCCCATCCTGGGCGCGCAGGCCGCGGGGATTCTGATGGGCGGCTGTACCGCGTGCGCCATCGTGGGGCGTTCGCTGGCGGTACGGATGGTCTCGCCCCGCGGCGTCCCGTCCGCACCAGGGACTTTACGGATGAGCGACCGTCGCCGTGTGGCGGCGGCAAGCTATGCGGTACAGGCATTGGGCGCAGCCATCCTGTGGGGCGCGTGGGGTGGGCAGGTGTGGCTCATCGTCCTGGGAGTCGCGCTGTTCGGCGCCGGCATCGGCAACGCCACGTCGCTGCCGCCCGCCATCGCGCAAGCCGATTTTGCAGAGGCCGATGTCTCGAGGGTAGTGGGCCTGATCGTGGCGATCGCCCAAGCCGCTTATGCCTTCGCGCCGGCGGTTTTCGGGATGCTGTTGTACGCCGGACAGCCTGGCCCGTCGTTGGATGGCGGACACGGATGGCGATTGTTCGCCGCCGCGATGGCGGTTCAGATCGCCGCGGCGGCTGTGTTGCTGGCGGGGCGGGGCGGCGGCGATACGGCCGCCTCGGGCGCTTCCCTGCCGCTGGCCAGACGCTAGGTCAACGTTCGCCTGGCTGGTCGGGCATGCGTTGGATGGCCTGGTCGCCGCACCGGGCCAGCCATGTATCCAGGGTGTTTTCGCCCAGCATCATCGCCGGCGCGAGATCGCGCAAAGGCAGCAGCACGAAGGCGCGTTCGTGCATGCGCGGATGGGGCAGCGTCAGCCGCTGCGTTTCCAGCCGGACGTCGCCGTGGATCAGCAGGTCCAGGTCCAGCGTGCGCGGGGCATTCCGATAGGGGCGTTCGCGTCCATGCCGATGTTCGATGCCCTGCAGGACATCCAGCAGGTCCAGCGGCCCCAGGGTGGTCCGCAACCGGGCGACCGCGTTGACGAAGTCGGGGCCGCTTGCGTCGACCGGCGCCGACCGATAGAAAGGCGATGCGACGCAATCCTCGATACCCGGCGTCGCGGCCAGTTCGTCCAGGGCCTGGCGCAGGGAAGCGATGCTGTCCCCCAGGTTGGACCCCAGGCCGACGTAGGCGGTGGCGCCTGGCGCGTGGCCGGCCAATGGCGCGCGTTGTTCGGCGTCGGATCCGGACACCGCCATCGGCTTACTCGTCGTGGCCGTGCGCGGCCATGGCCTGGCCGGCGCCACCGCTGCGCCGGCGCGTGCGCCGGCGGCGCTGCGGGGCGGCGTCCTCGCCCTTGGCGCGCGGCGCGCGCGATGCTTCGTCGATCATTTGGGCGCGCGTGGCGTCGTCGCCATTGGCCAGGTCCATCCACCACTGCGCCAGTACGCTGTCGAATTCGCCGGCCGCGGCGCGCAGTTGCAGGAAATCGCAGGCGGCGCGGAAGCGCGGCTGCTCCAGCATGCGGTAGATGGTCTTGCCCACGCGGCGCTCGAAGCGCGGCTGCATGAACCAGATCTCGCGCATATCGGCCGAGAAGCGGCGCTGGATGGCCAGCTTTTCGGTCTGTTCGTCGAGTACGGAATCCGCCGCCTGCAGCAGCGCGGGAATCGGCAGCTCGCCTTGCTTGCACAAGTCGCGCCATCGGACTTCCACCTGCTGCCAAAGCAGCGCGGCGAAGAGGAAGCTCGGACTGATGGTCTTGCCGGCGCGCACGCGGGCGTCCGTGCGTTCCAGCGCGAGTTCGACGAACTGCTCGCCCTGCGGCTGTTCAAGCACTACATCCAGCAGGGGCAGCACACCGTGATGCAGGCCCTGGGCGCGCAACTGCCGCAGGCAGTCCATGGCATGGCCGCAGGTCAGCAGCTTCAGCATTTCGTCGAACAGCCGCGATGCCGGAACGTTCTCGATCAGGCTGGACATGGACTGGATGGGCGCGCGCGTCTGGTCGTCGATAACGCCGTTCAGCTTGGCGGCGAAGCGCACCGCGCGCAGCATGCGTACCGGATCTTCCCGATAGCGCTTGGCGGGATCGCCGATCATCCGCACGACCCGTTTCTTCAGGTCCGCGACACCGTTGTGGTAGTCGATGACGACTTCCGTCAGGGGGTCGTAGTACAGGGCATTCAGCGTGAAGTCGCGTCGTGCCGCGTCTTCCTCCTGGCTGCCGAAGACGTTGTCGCGCAGGATGCGGCCGTGTTCGTCGGTTTCCGTATCTTCCGTGGCCAGCGCGCGGAAGGTCGAGGTCTCGATGATCTCCTGGCCGAAGACCACATGCACCAGCTGGAAGCGGCGCCCGATGATGCGGGCGCGCCGGAACAGCGGACGGATTTCTTCCGGGGTGGCGTTGGTGGCGACGTCGAAATCCTTGGGCTCGATGCCGACGATCAGGTCGCGTACCGCGCCGCCGACGATGTAGGCCTCGTAGCCGGCCTGCCGCAGGACTTCGCACACCTTGATGGCATGCCGCGATACATTGCGGCGGTCAATGCCATGGCGCTCTTTCGGGATGCGCAGCGGGCCACGCCCCGGGAAGAGACGGGCGACGAATTTTTTTATGGTTTCCGTGATCATCGAATTCAGGACTTCGCATCTTCCATGTGGGCAAACAGATCCAGCACCTGCCATCCGTTCGCCTGCGCAAGCTCGCGCAGCGCGGGACTGGGATTGGTCGCCACCGGCCGGGTGACCGCTTCGAGCAGCGGCACGTCGTTGATCGAGTCGCTATAAAAAAACGTTTCGGAGAAATCCGCAAGGGTCAGCCCCATGCCGGCCAGCCAATCGTTTACCCGTACCACCTTGCCTTCCTTGAAGCTGGGCGTGCCCGCGATGCGGCCCGTATAGCGGCCGGCGATGTATTCGGGTACGGTGGCGATCAGGTGCGGCACGCCGAAGGCGCGGCTGATCGGCGCGGTGACGAAATGGTTGGTCGCGGTGACCACCGCGCACAGGTCGCCGTTTTCGAGGTGTTGCTGCACCAGCCGCGTGGCCGTGTGCTCGATGGCCGGCCGGATGACCTCGGCCATGTACTGCTCGTGCCACAGGGCCAGCTCGAACGGCGTATGCGCGGCCAGCAGCCCCAGCATGAACTCCGCCGATTGCTCCGCCGTCAGCTCGCCGCGGTTATAGCGCACCATCAGGTCTTCGTTGCGCGCCCGCGCTTCGTCCGGGTCGCCGGCGCGGCCGGTGCGGGCCAGGAAGTCCGCCCACTGGTAATCGCTATCCAGGGGCAGCAGCGTGTGATCGAGATCGAAGAGGGCCAGGCGTACAGCAGTCATGAGGTAGGGGTATCCGGATCCGCCAGCATTGCGCGCAGCAGCGGTATGGTCAGGGGCCGGCGCGTCGCCAGCGAATAGCGGTCCAGGGCGTCCAGCAGCGCGGCCAGGCGGCGCATGTCGCGCTCGTAATGGGTAAGCATCCAGTTGATGACTTCCGGCGCCAGCTGCAGGCCGCGTTCGGCGGCCTGCGCGGACAGCGCCGCCAGTTTGTCGGCATCGGAAAGCGGATCCAGGCGGAATACCAGGTCCCACCCGAGCCGGGTGCGAAGGTCCTCGCGCAGCGGCATGGCCAGTGGCGCCCGGTCGCCCGCGACGGCCAGGGCGAAAGCATGCTGGGTTGCCGCCGACTCGCGCCAGCGATTGTACAAGGCAAACAGCGCGGCCTGTCCGGCGTCGTCCATGCGGTGCAGGTCGTCGACGGCCACGATGGCCGGCATGGGGTCGCCGGGACCGGCCTGCGCCAGCCTGGCCAGCTCCGCCGCAGCGTCCCGGGCGCCGATATAACGGCCGCCGGGCACGCCGGCGATGGCACGCAGCAGGTGGCTGCGTCCGCAGCCGGCCGGGCCCCATAGGTACAGCGCCCCGCCCGGGGACAGGCGGCGCGCCGCGTCCAGCGCCTGTCCATTCGGACCGGCGATGTAGTTTCCGAGCGAAGGCGCCGGCTCGGGAAGGACGTCTAGCAGCAGCTGGCGATTCATTTGGACAAGGCGGCCCCGCCGTCGCGGGCACGGGGCGCGGCGCGTCGGAAGGGCCGTCCCGGCGCCTGCCGGCGAAGAAATGGTGGGCTCATCGTAAAATCCGGAAAGCTGACTCGAAAAAATCCCGCAATTTTTACATACCCCACGGTTTTCCTCATGACAAATCAACCTTCCGCCCCGTTGACCTACCGCGACGCAGGTGTCGATATCGATGCGGGCGACGCCCTGGTCGACCGCATCAAGCCGCTGGCGGCCCGCACCATGCGGCCCGGCGTGCTGGCCGGCATCGGCGGCTTCGGCGCGCTGTTCGAAGTCCCGGGGAAATACCGCGAACCCGTCCTGGTGTCCGGCACGGACGGCGTCGGCACCAAGCTGAAGCTGGCCTTCCAGTGGAACCGGCACGATACCGTGGGCATCGACCTGGTGGCCATGAGCGTCAACGATATCCTGGTCCAGGGCGCCGAACCCCTCTTTTTCCTCGATTACTTCGCCTGCGGCAAGTTGTCGGTGGATACGGCCGCGGCCGTGGTCGGCGGCGTCGCCCGCGGCTGCGAACTGGCCGGCTGCGCGCTGATCGGCGGCGAAACCGCCGAGATGCCGGGAATGTACCCCGATGGCGAATATGACCTGGCCGGCTTCGCGGTCGGCGCGGTCGAAAAATCGGCCATCATCGACGGCAAATCGATCCGTCCGGGCGACGCCATCCTGGGCCTGGCATCCAGCGGCGCGCATTCCAACGGCTATTCCCTGGTCCGCAAGATCCTGGATCGCGCCGGCGCGCGGCCTGACCAGGACTTCCATGGCCAGCCGCTGGTCGACGCGGTGATGGCGCCTACCCGCATCTACGTCAAGCCGGTGCTGGCCGCCATGGCGCGCCACGGCACGGCCATCAAGGGCCTGGCCCACATTACCGGCGGCGGCCTGGTGGAAAACGTCCCCCGCATCCTGCAGGACGACGTCGCCGCGACGCTGCATCGCGACGCCTGGCAGATGCCGGCATTGTTCAGCTGGCTGCAGCAGCAAGGCGGCGTGGCAGACGCGGAAATGCACCGCGTGTTCAATTGCGGTATCGGGATGGTCATCGTCGTGGATGCCAGCCAGGCGGATGCCGTCGTGGCAACCCTGCGCGAACACGGCGAAACCGCGACGCGCATCGGCGAGATCGTCGCCCGGCAGGGCGACGCCCCGCAGACCGTGGTGCGATAAGCGGGCGGTACGGCGCGCAATCGGGGCAGGTGGAAGCGACGGCCGGGCGGATGTCTTTTCAGTCCGGACGGTCGATGCGGCCTTCCATTACATCCGCACAGGCGGCCTCGACACGTTCGGGGGCATCCCCGGCCAGGCAATCGACGATGATGCGTCCCGGCTGCGCGCGCAGCCAGGTCAACTGCCGTTTGGCCAATTGGCGCGTCGCCGCGATGCCGTTGGCGCGCGCCGCGTCCAGGTCGACCTCGCCATCCAGGTATGACCATATCTGCCGATAGCCGACGCAGCGCACCGAGGGCAGGCCGCTGTGCAGATCGCCGCGCGCGCGCAGGGCCCGTACTTCGTCCACCAGGCCCCGGTCCAGCATTTGGTCGAAGCGCGCCGCGATGCGCGCGTGCAGGGCCGCACGGTCCGAGGGCTCCAGGCTGATGGTGATGTAGCGGTACGTGTCCGCTTCGCCGCCGCTGCCGCCCACCGGCGCATTCGCGCGCGAGTCGGACGCGCGCTTCAGCAGTTCGGACATGGGGCGGCCGCTGACGATGCAGACTTCCAGGGCCCGCTGGATGCGTTGGCTGTCGTTGGGCGTCAGCCGTGCCGCGGTCGCGGGATCCAGGCGTGCCAGCTCCTCGCGCATGGCCGGCCAGCCGATCTCCCTGGCGCGGGCATCCAGCGAGGCCCGCAGGGCCGGATCCGCGGAAGGCAGATCGTCCAATCCCTCGCGCAAGGCCTTGAAGTAGAGCATGGTGCCGCCGGCCAGCAGGGGTATGCGGCCGCGCGCATGGATGTCGCCGATCAATCGCAGCGCGTCGGCGCGGAACTCCGCGGCCGAATAGGATTGCGCCGGGTCGCGGATATCCAGCAGGTGCTGCGGGACCCGCGCGCGTTCGTGCTCGTCCGGTTTCGCGGTGCCGATATCCATGCCGCGATAGATCGTCGCGGAGTCGACATTGACGATCTCCAGCGGCCAGCGTCGGGCCACCGCCAGCGAGGCGGCGCTTTTGCCGGCGGCGGTCGGTCCGGTCAGGCAAAGAATGGGGCGGGGCGTCATGTCGTGATGCGAAGGGCCGCGGTGCGCGCGGTGTCGCCGCGCGGGCGGTCGATATTCATGAGCGCGGCTCGGCTACTGGCCACGCAGGAACAGCCGGTCCAGGTCGGACAGGGACCATTGCACCCACGTCGGACGGCCGTGATTGCATTGGTCGGCACGTTCGGTGGCTTCCATGTGGCGCAGCAGGGCGTTCATTTCCTCGATGGTCAGGCGCCGGTTGGCGCGCACGGAGCCGTGGCAGGCCATGGTCGCCAGCAGTTCGTTGCGCTGTTCGGTCAGCAGGCGCGATACGCCGACGGTCGCCAGGTCTCGCAACATCGCGCGTGCCAAGGATTCGACATCGCCCCGCGCCAGCAGCGCGGGCACGGAACGCACCGCGATGGATGCCGGCCCCGCGGGCCGCATGCGGAATCCCAGTTCTTCCAGTTGGTCCTCGCACTCCTCGACCAGGGCCACGTCCTTTTCCTGCGCATTGAATACTACCGGCACAAGCAGGTCCTGGCGCGGCATGGTACGCGCGTCGAGGGCGGTCTTCAGCTGCTCATAGACGACGCGTTCATGGGCGGCGTGCATATCGACCAGCACCAGCCCGCGCTTGTTCTGCGCCAGGATGTAGATGCCGTGCAGCTGGGCCAGCGCCATGCCCAGCGGGTGTTCCTCGTCGGCGGGGAGCGCGGCATTGCCGGGACCCGGTTCGCGCAAGGGCAGGGCAGACGGCACGGCCGCGCCGTCCGTCATGGCCGAGGCATAGTCCACGACAGCCGTGGACGCCGTGTCTGCCGCGCCTGCCCGCGCGCCATCGCCGGTACTGTCTTCCAGCGGACGATAGAGGCTTTGCCAGTCGGCCGTCCCGGCCGCCGGCGCGCCATGCAGCCGGAAAGGCACCTGGGTATGGGGCCTGGCGGCCGGGAATGCGGGATTGGGGGCGCGATACGCCGCGGACGGCGCGCCGCCGGCTCCCCCGGTGTATGGCCGGTACGGCGCCGCGGCGCCGGAGGGCAGCGCGGTATCCCGCTGCATGGCCGTATCCGCGCCTGCCGCCATGGTGTCCCGCCCTTCGGCCACACTGCTGCCGCCGGTCTGCGCCAGGGCATCCGAGACTGCCTGGGACACGAAGCGATGCACCGCGCCGCTATCGCGGAAACGTACCTCGTGCTTGGCCGGATGCACGTTCACATCCACCGCCGCGGGGTCGATATCCAGGAACAGCACATAGGCCGGCTGGCGATCGCCGTGCAGGACGTCCGCATATGCGCTGCGCAATGCGTGGCTGACCGTACGATCGCGCACGAAACGTCCGTTCACGTACAGGTACTGGCGATCGGCGCGCGCCCGCGCGGCCGTGGGCCGCGTGACCATGCCGGTAAGCACGACGGGCCCGACCGCCCGATCGATCAGGACCCCCTGGTCGGCGAACTCCGCGCCCAAAACGTCGCGGATGCGTTGCGGCGCGTCCGCGGGCAGCCATTGCCGATGCGCGCGGTCGTGATGAAAAAGGCGGAAGGCGACGCCCGGGTTCGCCAGGGCGATGCGTTCCATGGCATCCAGGCAATGGCCGAACTCCGTTGCCTCGGCCCGCAGGAACTTGCGGCGCGCCGGCACGGCGTCGAACAGCTGCCGCACGTCGACGGTGGTGCCGGGTGGCCCGGAGGCCGGCGCGATTTCCCCGCTGTTGGCGTCGATCTGCGACGCATGCGCATCTTCGCGCGTGCGCGAAATCAGCGTTACCTGCGCCACCGATGCAATGGATGCCAGCGCTTCGCCGCGAAACCCCATGGACGCCACCGCTTCCAGTTCATCGAGCGTGGCGATCTTGCTGGTCGCATGACGGCGCAGCGCCAGTGGCAGCTCCGCCGGGGGGATGCCGCCGCCGTCATCCGTGACGGCGATGCGGCGGATGCCCCCGCCTTCCAACCTGACTTCGATGGCCCTGGCGCCGGCGTCGATCGCGTTCTCCAGCAGCTCCTTCAGGACGGACGCGGGGCGTTCGATGACCTCGCCAGCGGCGATCTGGCTGATCAAAAGGTCGGGTAGGGCGGCGATGGGGCGGCGATCGGGCATGGGCGGGTATGACTAGGGTTTGCGATTGATTTTAGCCCCGGTCCCGGGTCGGCTATAGTCGCGGGCTACGCCCCCGTCTCCTAACCTGATTCCGCCCGCATGCTCGATTTACTGAATATGGTGTTGCACATCGACCAGACTCTTGGAGTCTGGGTCGCCCAGTACGGCTCCTGGGTCTATCTGGTGCTGTTCCTGATCGTTTTCGGAGAAACGGGCTTCGTAGTCCTTCCCTTCCTGCCAGGCGATTCCCTGCTGTTCATCGCCGGCGCGTTCGGGGCCTCCGGCCATATCGATCCCATGCTGCTGGGCGTACTGCTGATCGTGGCGGCGATTACCGGCAACACGCTGAACTATGCCGTCGGGCGCTACATCGGGCCGCGGGTGTTCTCCATGAACGTGCGCTTCCTGGATCGCACGGCCCTGATGCGCACGCACGCCTTCTACGAGAAACATGGCGGCAAGACCATCATCCTGTCGCGCTTCATCCCGCTGGTGCGCACCTTCGCGCCCTTCGTGGCCGGCGTGGCGGAAATGAGCGTGGCACGCTTCCAGCTGTTCAATATCACCGGCGCGATCCTGTGGGTGGGCAGCCTGGTGACGGCCGGCTATTTCTTCGGCAACATCCCGATGGTCAAGGAACGCCTGAACCTGATCGTGCTGATCGGCCTGGGGGCGGCCATCCTGCCGCTGGTGCTGGCCGGGCTATGGAAGGTCTTCCGGCGCCGCCATGGCGGGACAACGCATGGTTGATACCGCGCCGGCGGCGCGGTATCGCTTCAGGTGACGTCACCCACGCGCGCCAGCGGCGGGTTCGAGGTCAGGTAGCGCTGGATGCCGGTAAACATCGCCATCGCCAGCTTGTCCTGATGCGACGACGACTTCAGCAGCGCTTCCTCGTTGGGATTGCTGATGAAAGCCGTCTCGACCAGGATGGACGGGATGTCGGGCGCCTTCAGCACCGCGAATCCGGCTTGTTCCACATCGTCCTTGTGCAGGCGGTTGATCTTCTTGATCTCTTCCAGCAGCACGCTGCCCAGTTTCAGGGAATCGTGGATTTGCGCTGACGTGGACAGGTCCAGCAACACCTTCGCGACCTGCTCGTCGTGCGAACCCAGGTTGACGCCGCCGATCAGGTCGGCGGCGTTTTCCTTGTTCGCCATCCATCGCGCGGCGGCACTGGACGCGCCGCGCTGCGACAGCGCGAATACCGAAGACCCGCTCGCGCTCGGCTTGATCCAGGCGTCGGCGTGGATGGACACGAACAGGTCGGCGCGCACGCGACGCGCCTTCTGCACGCGCACGTGCAGCGGCACGAAGTAATCGTCGTCGCGCGTCAGATAGGCACGCATATTGGGCTGGGCGTCGATCAATGCCTTCAGCCGGTGCGCGATACGCAGGACCACGTCTTTTTCACGCAGGCCGGTCCGCCCGCTGGCGCCGGGATCCTCGCCGCCATGGCCGGGATCCAGCGCGATGGTCAGCATGCGCTTGCGCCCGCTGAGCTTGGGCGAAGGATCGGACGGGCGCGGCAGCGCCACGGCCGGCGGCGTATTGGGCAGCGGCGCGGGCGGCGGAATGGTGGCCGTGGCCGGCCCGGGCGGGTTGCGCGAGATGTCTTCCAGGATGCGCGCCAACGGGTCGTCGACATCCGGCCCGGCGGGTTTTTTCAGGATGGCCATCAGCGGGTCCTGGGCCACCTTCGGGTACAGGTCCAGCACCAGGCGGAACTGGTAGTCGGCCACCGGCTTCAGCGTGAAGATCTGCGGCGCCACCGCCTGCTTCAGGTCGAAGACCAGGCGCACGACGTTGGGACGGTTCTGCGCGATGCGCAGCGAACGGATGTATGGATCGTCCTTGCGGATCTTGGCCGCCAGCTCGTTCAGCGACGGGCTCATGGACAGCCCCTGGATATCCACGACCAGGCGGTCGGGATTTTCGAGCGTGAATTGTTCCGCCTTCAGTTCGCTGTCCAGTTCCAGCGTTACGCGGGTGTATTCGTCCGCCGGCCACGTGCGTACCGCCAGGATGGTGGCAGCCTGCGCCAGGCGTGGAATGACGGGAAGGACGAGCAGCGTGGCGGCGGCGCCGATCAGGCGTCGCCGGGAGACGGCGCGCCGGTGGGCCGGGGCGCCTGAAGGGGGACAATCGCGTTCAGCCATAGTTGTCCTCGAGCGGTATGCGCGGTCAATGTGGCATCCCGTCCCTGCCCGGCATAAGCCAGGTCGATGTGCAGATCGGGAGGGGGTAAAAGCCCCGCTGCCCGCTCCGGCCATTCGATCAGGACGACCACATCATCCCGCAGTAAATCGCGGAATCCTGCGTCCAGCCACTCGCGCGGATCGCTAAATCTATAAAAATCAAAGTGATAGAAGTATAAGTTAGAAACTTTATAGGTTTCAAGCAGGGCGTAGCTGGGGCTTTTGATCCGGCCCTTAATGCCGCTTTCGCGCAACAGGGCCCGGACGAAGGCGGTTTTTCCCGCTCCCAGGTCGCCCGAAAGGTGAATGCGGCCCCCGGGTGCCGAGGGGCCGGCACCGCTAAGCAGCGGGGCGAAGCGCCGCGCCAGCTCGTCGGTGGCGCGGTCGTCGGGCAAATGCAGAGTGATGCTGCGGGCAGCGGACATGGCGCGGGTCGAGTGGTAAAAACAGGGGATTATAGGAACCGCCTGCGCGCGAGGCGCGGGCGAACAACGGAGCTGCATCCTCATGAAGACCCGCACCGAGAAAGATACCTTCGGCCCCATCGACGTTCCCGCCGACCACCTCTGGGGCGCGCAGACGCAGCGGTCGCTGCAGTTCTTCGCGATCTCCACCGAGAAGATGCCGGTCCCCCTGGTCGATGCGATGGCGCGGCTGAAGAAGGCGGCGGCGCAGGTCAATGCCCAGTTGGGCGAGCTGGACCGCGGCATCGCGGATGCCATCGCAAAGGCCGCGGACGAAGTCATCGCCGGCAAGTGGCCGGACGAATTCCCGCTATCGGTCTGGCAGACGGGTTCGGGCACGCAAAGCAATATGAACATGAACGAGGTGCTGGCCAACCGCGCTTCGGAAATCCTCGGCGGTGAGCGAGGCGAGGGCCGCAAGGTACATCCGAACGACCACGTCAACCGAGGGCAGTCGTCCAACGACACTTTCCCCACCGCCATGCACGTCGCGGCCGCCGTGCAGGTCGAACAGCACCTGCTGCCGGCGCTGAAGGCGCTGCGCGCCACGATGGCGGAAAAAAGCGCGGCGTTCTACGACATCGTCAAGATCGGCCGCACCCATTTGCAGGATGCGACGCCGTTGACGCTGGGCCAGGAGCTGTCCGGCCACGTCGCGCAGCTGGATTTGTCCGAACAGCAAATAAGGGCGGCGTTGCCGGGCCTGCACCAATTGGCCATCGGCGGCACGGCCGTGGGCACCGGCCTGAACGCGCACCCGGAATTCAGCGCGCGTGTCTCGGCGCAACTGGCGCACGACACCGGCGCCGCCTTCGTATCGGCACCCAACAAATTCCAGGCATTGGCCTCGCACGAGGCCTTGCTGTTCATGCATGGCGCGCTCAAGACGCTGGCGGCCGGACTGATCAAGCTAGCCAACGATGTGCGCTGGCTGGCCAGCGGCCCGCGCTCCGGGCTGGGCGAAATCAGCATTCCGGAGAACGAGCCGGGCAGCTCCATCATGCCGGGCAAGGTCAATCCCACGCAGTGCGAGGCCATCACCATGCTGGGCGCGCAGGTGCTGGGCAATGACGTCGCGATCAACATCGGTGGCGCCAGCGGGAACTTCGAGCTGAACGTGTTCAAGCCGATGTTGATCCACAACTTCCTGCAATCGGTGCGCCTGCTGACCGACGGCATGCACAGCTTCAACGAACACTGCGCCAAGGGCATAGAACCGAATCGGGAGCGCATCGCCGAGCTGGTCGATCGCTCGCTGATGCTGGTAACGGCATTGAATCCGCACATCGGCTATGACAAGGCCGCCCAGATCGCCAAGAAGGCGCACAAGGAAAACCTGTCGTTGAAAGAAGCCGCGCTGCAGCTTGGCCATGTCACCGACGAGCAGTTCCGGCAGTGGGTCGTGCCCGCGGACATGACCAACGCCAGGCGCAAGCCGTAAGCCGTAAAGCGGGCGAGCAACCGCCCGCTATCCCGCCATCGCCAGCCACATCGGGATGCTGGCGGCCGAGGCCAGCGTGCCCAGCGAAATCACCACGGCGACCAGGCGGCCATCGCCGCCCATGCGCATGGCCAGCACGTAGCTGGCCGATGCCGTGGGCAGGGCGGCGAATACCAGCAGCATGCGGGCGTCCAGCGGCGGCAGCGCCAGCGCGCGTGCCACCGCGATGGCCGTCAACGGCAGCACCAGCAGCTTCACCACCAGCATCCAGGCGATGAGCTTGCCGTGGCGGCGTCCGCCTTCCCAGGACAGGTTGGCGCCCACGCACAGAATACCCACGGCGATTGCCGCGGCGCCCAGCCGCGCCAGGAAAATATCGACGGGCCCGGGCAGTTGCAGGCCGGCGAAATTGCAGGCCAGGCCCGCCAGCGTGGAAACCACGAGCGGGTTGCGCATCAGCTCGCGACCCAGGTTGCCGCCGTTGTGGCGCGCCAGCGCATGCACGGCCATGACATTCGCGATGGGCACGGCCAGCCCCACCAGTACCGCCATGATGGTCTGGCCTCGCGTGCCGCCCAGGTTGGCGGCCAGCGCCAGGCCGATATAAGTGTTGAAGCGGTAGGCGCACTGCGCGACGGACGCATAGGCCATGCGCTCCGGCTTCAGGACCGGCAGCGCCAGCCATGCCGCGATATAGCCCACCACGAGCACCAGTGCCACCGCCTGCAGCAGCATCAGCGCGCTGGCCGCCGTCAATGGCGTGCGCACGATGGCCTGGAAGAGCAAAGCGGGGAACAGGACGAAGTACACCAGCCGTTCCAGGCCCGTGAAGAAATCGCGTTCGAAGCGAAGTTTGTGATGAAGCGCCCAGCCCAGGGCGACAAGCAGAAAATCGGGCAGAACCAGCAGTGCGACGGACATGGGGGTGTGGGCGATAGAACGGGTACCTCGGGGTTGCCCCGGTACCTCATGTAAACATTTGCTGCTATTCTGCGCGATTGTGCAGGAGTGTGCACGTCGCCCATGAGGCGAAAGAAATGCACGGCCGCTACCAAATCAGCCCGCAAAGGGCGGGTTGAAGAACACACAGGAGATCGATCGATGATGAAAATCCGCACGCTGGCGTGGGCCATTGCGCTGGGCGCGGGCAGCCTGGCCACGTCCGCGCAGGCCGCCGACAACTATCCCAGCCACGCCATACGCGTAATCGTGCCTTTCGCCCCGGGCGGTTCCACCGACATCATTGCGCGCCTGGTCACCCAGCGCATGAGTCAGGAACTGGGCCAGCCCATGGTCATCGAGAACAAGGGCGGTGCCGGTGGCGCGATCGGCGCGGCCGAAGGCGCCAAGGCCGCGCCCGATGGCTACACGCTATCCATCGCCACGGTGTCGACGATGGCGGTCAATCCCGCCTGCCGGCCCAACGATCTTCCCTACGATCCGATCAAGGATTTCCAGCCGGTCACCAACTTCGCCAATACCGCGAACGTGGTCTCGGTGAATCCCAAGAAGATGCCGGTCAAGGACTTCAAGGAATTCCTGGATGTCCTGAAGAAGAACCCGGGCAAGTATTCCTACGGCAGCTCGGGCACCTGCGGCGTGCTGCACCTGATGGGCGAATCGTTCAAGCTGGCCACGGGCACGGACATCGTGCACGTTCCCTACAAGGGATCCGGACCGGCGCTGGCCGACGCGGTGGGTGGGCAGATCGAAATCCTGTTCGATAACCTGCCGTCTTCCATGCCGCAGATCCAGGCCAAGGCAATCCATGCGATGGCGGTGGCGTGGCCCAAGCGCATCAAGTCCCTGCCGGATGTGCCGACCTTCGCCGAAGTGGGATATCCCGCGGTGAACCAGCCGGTGTGGTATGGCCTGCTGGCGCCCGCCAACACCCCGATGGCCATCGTGAACAAGCTGCGCGATGCCGCCGTGGTGGCCCTGAAGGATCCCAAGGTGATCAAGGCGCTGGACGAGCAAGGTTCCGAACCGTCCGGCAATACGCCCGAGGAATTCGCCAAAGAGATCAAGGCGCAATACGACTGGGCCAAGGAAATCGTGAAGAAGCAGAACATCAAGCTCGAATAATCGATACGAGCGCGATGGCAAAAAGCCAGGCGCGAGCCTGGCTTTTTCCATTTGCAGCCGGCCGTCCGTCGTGCCGCCACATCCCTACAATGACGCCATGAGCAAGACCCGACACGTATCCGAAACTCCGGCGACGCAGTTCCTGAAGCAGCACAAGGTCGCCTACAGCGAGCACACCTACGACTACGTCGACCACGGCGGCGCGGGAGAGGCCGCGCGGCAGCTGGGCCTGGACCCGCATGCGGTCGTGAAAACACTGGTCATGGAGGACGAATCCGCCCGGCCCCTGATCGTGCTGATGCATGGGGACCGCGAGGTCTCCACCAAGAACCTGGCGCGGCAGGCCGGCCTGAAAAAAGTCGCGCCCTGCCAACCGGAAGCGGCGCAGCGCCATTCCGGCTACCAGGTAGGGGGCACCTCGCCTTTCGGGACGCGCAAGCGCATGCCCGTCTGGGTAGAGGCCAGCGTGCTGGACTATCCCACGATCTATATCAACGGCGGCCGGCGCGGCTACCTTATCGGTATCGCGCCCGCGATACTGGTCGACCTGCTGGGCGCGCATCCCGTTTCCGTCGGGCTCGAGTAGGCGAAATAGTCGAACGGGAGTTACGCCGGCTCGGTACGGGCGCGCGACGGCTCGATAAGGCTGCCACGGCGCCGCCGGGACTTCGCCACCGCCACGCGGTCGGGTTCATGCGTCCTGCGGGTGCGCGTGGCGGCGGCGGTATTCCGCCGGGGTCACGCCGACATGCTTGTAGAAGGTGCGCCGCAGCGTATCCGCATTGGCAAAGCCGCATTCCGCCGCGACCTGCTTGGGGCTGCGGGCGCCGCTTTCCAGCATGGAGCGGGCGGCCGATACGCGCGCCGCTTCCACCCATGCGGCTGGGGTGATGCCGGTTTCCGTGCGGAACAGGCGCGCGAAGTGGCGCGGACTGAGTCCGGCGTGCTGCGCGAGGCTGGGCACATCATGCCGCAGGCCCGGGTTGGCGACGACCCAGCGCTGCACCTCTTGCAGGACGGAGCGGCCAGCGGGATGGGTTTCGCCCTTGCGGCTGAACTGCAATTGCCCACCGGGGCGCTTGAAGAACATGACCAACTGGCTGGCCACGCGGCGGGCGATCTCGCGGCCCAGGTCTTCCTCGACCAGCGCCAGGGCGAGGTCCAGCCCGGCCGTTACGCCGGCGGCGGTGCGCAGCTTGCCGTCGCGCACGTATAGCGCATCTTCGTCCACCGTGATCGACGGGTAGGCCTGCGTCAGGGTTTGCACGGCGGCCCAGTGGGTGGTGATACGGCGGCCGTCCAGCAGGCCCGCGGCGGCAAGCACGAACGCTCCCGTGCAGACCGAACCGTAGCGCCGCGATCGCGGCGCGCATTCGCGCAGCCACTGGGCCAACTGCGCGGGCAAGCGCACTTCATGCGCGTGCGGCGCGCCGGCGACCAGCAGGGTATCGAAGCGGACGTCCGCCTGGCCGGCCACCAGGTCCGGCAATATCCGCGTACCGGATGAACTGCGTATCGGCCCGGGTTCGCAGCCGACGACCTGCAGCGTGTAGTACTGCCGGCCGGCCTCCTGGTTGGCCTGGGCGAATACATCCAAGGGCCCCGAGACATCCAGCAGTTGGACGCCGGGCAGGGCCAGGACAGCAATGGATTTCGGCATTTTTCGAGAGCCGCGGGCGCCATGTCCCGATGCGACGGAAAATGGCAGTATACGGCGTGTTACGCCAATTGATGCCATGGGCGGGCAATCCCACAATGGCTGTACCCACTTTTCCTGGAGCAGCGATCATGACCCCGACCATAGGCGGCATCACCGTCCCCGATAGCCAACTCGCCCGCGAGATCACCGAGCTGGTCCGCGATACCGAGTCCCCCCTGCTTTTCCACCATTCCAGCCGCGTGTATTACTTTGCCTCGCTGGCCGGCAAGCGGCGCGGCCTGAAGTTCGATCCGGAGCTGCTCTACGCAGGTGCGATGTTCCATGACATGGGGTTGACGCACCGGCATGCCAGCGATCATCTGCGGTTCGAAGTCGACGGCGCCAATGTGGCGCGCGATTTCCTGAAGGCACGGGGCATCCCGCCGCAGGACGTCGATCTGGTGTGGACGGCTATCGCGCTGCACACGACGCCCGGCATTCCGGAACATATGCACCCCGTCGTCGCGCTGGTAACCGCGGGGGTGGAGATGGATGTGCTGGGGATCGATTATTCCGCGTTCAGCGATGCCGACCGCGAGGCCGTCGTGCATGCGCATCCGCGCGGCGACCGCTTCAAGGAAAACATCATCCAGACCTTCTACGACGGCATCAAGCACAAGCCGGATACCACCTTCGGCAACGTCAAGGCCGATGTCATCGCGGACAAGGAACCGCATTTCCATCGCGGCAACTTCTGCAGCGTGATCCGCGGATCGGCCTGGCGTTCCTGATGCGATGCACCGCGGCGCGGGGTCGCCATACGCGATGTGCCGCCGCGCCGCCATCCGGGCGCGCCGCCAGGGCCGTGTCCGTCCACCCCGGGTGGCGTCCCGTGGGACGCATCACATCATCGCGACTTCGTTCTGTACGAACTTGCGGATGCGCACCGCGTCGGCGATGCGCGAGTATTTGCCTTGGGAGTCTAGCAGCACGATAGCCAGATCGCGACCGCCGATGTGGGCCAGCATGACCAGGCATTCGCCGGCTTCGTTGATGAAGCCCGTCTTCGATACTTTGATGTCCCAGTCGGCGTTGCGTACCAGCGCGTTGGTGTTGCGGAAGGTGCGCACGTGCCCCTTGCCCATGTCGACGTCGTATTCCGTGTCGGTGGTGTAGCGGTGGATCAGCGGGCGCTGCGATGCCGCGCGTAGCAGGCGCACCAGATCGCGCGGCGAGGAAACGTTCTCGCTGGACAAGCCGGTGGGCTCGACGAAGTGCGTGTCCATCATGCCCAGTTCGCGTGCCTTGGCGTTCATCGCTTTGACGAAGGCGGGCATACCGCCGGGGTAATAGCGGCCCAGCGCATGCGCGGCGCGGTTCTCCGACGACATCAGCGCAACGTGCAGCATGTCCGCGCGGCTCAGGCGCGAACCCACGGGCAGGCGCGACGCGGCATGCCGCAGGCGGTCGATGTCGTCATCGCTGACTTCCAGCACCTCGTCCATGGGCTGGTTGGCATCGACCACCACCAGCGCCGTCATCAGCTTGGAGATCGACGCGATGGGGCGGATGGTGTCTTCGTTCTTCGAAAACAGCACCGTGGAGGTCGCCAGATCCTGCACGTAGGCCACGCTGGAGCGCAGGGCCGCGGCCTGCGCCGACGTCGATGCGGGCGCGGCGGCCGCGGATACCTTGCTGTGCGTGGCGGCGGTGGTGTGGCGGACGACCGTCTTGCCGGATTTGGTGGTCGTGTCGGCGACCACGTCCTTGCGCATCGTGGTGTTCGTCTTGCCGCCGGCGGTCTTCTTCGCCACCGTGGTGGTCTTGCTCTGCGTTTTCGCCACCGTGGTCTTGTTGCCGGACTTCGCGGTGGTCGTCGACTTGGTTACCGTGGTCGTGGTGGTTTTCTTCGGCGCGGTCTTGGCCTGGGCGGCTTTGCAAGCGGCCGACTTCGCATTGACCTTGCAGGGGTCGGAGGCGGCATGCGCGCCGGGCGAGACCAGAAGCGATGCCGCAACCAGCAACGGGGCGGCCACTGTCAGGACCAAACGTGTCGGAAATTGCGCCATAGGTAGGACGGATCCGGAAAGCAAAACGGCGCGCCAGCGGGCAGCGCGTCAGAAAATTGAATCGAATTATAGGGTTAGCCTGACAATTTAAACAATCTTTTTAAGCTGCCGTGATGCACTGTTCTAGGGCATCCATAGGACAACTCTTAGGGCGTGCGGATCCGTGACCGAATATTACATGCCGGTCAGGGCAGGCCAATGGGGGATTTCGAGTGGGGCGGGCGGTCGATAGCGTGGGGAGAGGGGGCGATGGCTGGGCGCGAATAGCCAGCGAACAGGCCCGGCAAACATGCCCAGCAAACCGGTGCGGCAAATAGGCCAGGCCGTAGGCGGCTCGCCTTCAACATCGATTGCGGTGCAAAAGCGGGTGGCCTCGCCGGGTGGAATCGAACCACCAATTGACCCTTAGGAGGGGCCGGTTATATCCATTTAACTACGGCGAGACGTGCTTTTCCCGGGTTGGCGAGCCCCCGGCTGCCGGTCTTTTATGGCGCCTTGCTTCGCGTTTAGGGGGCAACGAGCGGCCGGGCCTGGAACGGCGGGGGCCGGGCACGTTGGCGCTAGCTGGGAAGCCAGTCCTAACGCCTTGATTTTCCGGGCTAAGTGCGGCCGAAACTATATCATGAATCGCCGTCGCGCTCGGCGTCGGCGGCCTTGCGGCCTGACGTGGCGCGGGTGCCTGGCGCGATGGCCGGACACGGCTCGCCGACGGGGCTGGCCGGCGCGGGAAGGGTGGGGGCGGTGCCGGCCGTTTGCGCAAGTCCACGCCAGCTTCTCGTCAGATTAGTAATGTTATAACATTACTCATCGTCTGACTCTTTTCACATCCGCGTCTTTTCATCGTTTTCGTGCCGCCCTGTCCCCCCTGGGCCGCCATCGCCATGCAGCCCACAGAGCATTCCGCGCAGCGCCACCTGGTCTACCAGCGATCCTTTCTGGCCCGGCCGGCCGTGTACCGCTTGTTGTGCGTGTCGACCGTTCTTTGCGGCTTATGGCTTGCGATCGCCTGGGCGGTGGCGCTGCCATGACGGGCTACGCCATCCGCTTATCCGACGTCACCCTGGCGTACGACCGGCGTCCTGCCGTGCACCATCTATCAGGGGTCTTTTCCCCGGGTAGCCTGACGGCGGTGGTCGGACCGAACGGCGCCGGCAAGTCGACGCTGCTCAAGGCATTGATGAAAGAGGGATGCCACATCGACGGGCTTATCGATCGCGGCACGCTCAGGACAGAGGACTTCGGGTACCTGCCGCAGGCGAGCACGATCGAAAGGCAGTTCCCGCTTACGGTGGCCGATGTCGTGCTGCTGGGTGCCTGGCGACGCATCGGACCCTTCCGGGGCGTGACGCGGGCCATCGCCGAAGAGGCGGCAGGCGCGCTGGCTGCCGTGGGCCTGGATGGCTACGAGCGCCGCCAGGTCGGGTCGTTGTCGGGCGGGCAGATGCAGCGCGTGCTGTTTGCGCGGCTCCTGCTTCAGGATGCCAAGGTCGTCCTGCTGGATGAGCCTTTTACCGCCATCGACGCCGCCACGACGCGCGACCTGTTGGACATCGTGCGGCGCTGGCACGGCGACGGCCGCACCGTTATCGCCGTATTGCACGACTTCGACCTGGTGCGCTCGTATTTTCCTGAAACGCTGCTGATCTCCCGCCGCCCGCTTGCCTGGGGGAAAACAGCGGATGTCATGACACAGGAAAACCTGCTGCGCGCGCGCGGCTTGGGCTTGACGGAGTCCTGCGACGAGAATGCCGGCGTGCGCGGGGAGGCAAGGGCATGAGCCTGTATTCGGCGGTCGTGCTTCCCTTCGCGGAATATGGATTCATGCGCCGCGCCTTGGTGGCCTCGGTGGCCTTGGGTCTGGGAGCTGGGCCCGTCGGGGTGGTGTTGATGCTGCGACGGATGAGCCTGGTGGGCGATGCCATGAGCCATGCCGTGCTGCCGGGCGCGGCGATCGGGTTTCTTGTCTCCGGCGGGCTGTCCCTGTTCGCGATGGGAATCGGCGGCGTCATCGCGGGATTGAGCGTCACCTTGTTGTCGGGCGTGGTCAGTCGCGGAACCGCCCTCAAAGAGGACGCCAGTTTCGCGACGTTCTACCTGGCTTCCCTGGCGCTGGGGGTGCTGATCGTATCGCTGCGCGGATCGAACATCGACCTGCTGCATGTGTTGTTCGGCACCATCCTGTCTATCGACCGGGATGCCATCTTCATGGTCGGGGGCATCGCGTCCTTCACGCTGGTCGCGTTGGCCCTGGTGTATCGGCCGCTGGTCGCCGAATGCTTCGATCCCGGCTACCTGCGCTCGGTCAAGGGGCATGGGGCCTTCTACCACCTGCTATTCCTGTTCCTGCTGGTCGTCAACCTGGTGGCCGGCTTCCAGACGCTGGGCACGCTCATGGCGGTCGGCATGATGATGCTGCCCGCGGCGGTTGCGCAGCTCTGGGGCAGGACGCTGACCGCGATGGCCATGATCGCCGCCGCGGTGGCCGCATTCTCGGGGTTCCTGGGATTGTTGCTGTCCTATCACCTCGAACTCGCATCGGGCCCGACGATCATCCTGGTGATCAGCGGGATCTACGTGTTGTCGCTGCTGGGAGCGCCCTCGGGCATTCTGGCGCGACGGTTAAAGCGTCCGCGCCTGGCGGGCTGATTCAGAGCAAAGGAATGTCGGCATGATAGGAAAACGCGTATTGCGCACGGCGGCCGGTAGCGCCGTCATCTTCTTCGCGGCGATGAACGCGGCGGCTGCAAAGACTATCGACGTCGTCGCCAGTTTTACGGTGTTGGCCGATGTGGTGAAGCATGTCGGGGGCGACCACGTCGCCGTCAGGAGCCTGGTGCCGCCGAACGGCGATCCGCACGACTTCGAGCCGTCGCCCGCCGATGCCAGGAGGGTGGGCGCGGCCGCCGTCACCTTTATCAGCGGCGAAGGCCTGGAAACCTGGTTCCAGCGGCTGGCGAAAGCGGCCGGCGCCAAGGCGCCGCCGGTGGTCGTATCGCAAGGAATCGAAACGCATACCTTCGACGAGGACGGCAAGCGCGTCATCGATCCTCATGTGTGGAACAGCATTCCCAACGTCCTGGTCTGGGTCGGCAACATCGAGCGGGCCCTGGCCAAGGCCGACCCGGACGACGCGCCTGCCTTCCAGCGCAACGCCGATGCGTATCGTGCGCGCTTGCGGGCGCTGGACGCGGCTATCCGCGCGGACCTGGCGGCCGTGCCGGCCGAACGCCGCAAAGTGTTGACCAGCCACGATGCCTTTGGCTACTACGGCAAGACATACGGGGTGCAGTTCCTCGCGCCGCAGGGCTTGTCGACCGAGACCGAAGCCTCGGCCGCCGACGTCGCCAAGCTGATCGAGCAGATCAACAAGGAGCACGTACGAGTCTATTTCTTCGAGAACTCGAACGATCCGCGACTGGTGGAGCAGATCGCCAAGGCGACGGGGGCCCGGCCAGGCGGAGAGCTCTACCCCGAGGCATTGTCGGACTCGAAGGGCCCCGTGCCGACCTATGAAAAGTTGATGCGATTCAACACCGACCAGATCGTGAAGGCCATCTCGAAGTAGGCGTGGCCGGTCGGCAGCGCCTACGGGGCGCAGCCTGTGCCGTCCGGGGCTGACAGGCGGTTAACGCAGCCCTTAGGCCAGTTGCCACGTGCCCAGTACCTTGCCCTGGGCTTTGTCCTGGGTGGGCGCCGGGGAGGCATCTTGGTGTAGCGGCTGCGCAAAAGGAGCCAGGAGCTCTTTCAGTTTGTCGGCCATGGCGCGGGCCTGCGGCTGTACCGATTCGATCGCTTTTTGCAGCCTTTGCTCGTCCGGGGCGCCGCTACTGCGGGATTTGGACATATGTTCCATCATGGGGAAGGGGTCTCTTCCCCGGCCTACCGCGATCTCGCAATTACGCTTGACCTCCTTGGAGTAGAGGTCGAGAAATTTAGCGGCGTATCCCGACGAGCTCGACCCTTCGACGCTTTGCATATTGCGCAGGACCGCGTCGATCATCTCCATGGTTTCGATGACCTGCGCTTCTTCATGGACCCCACGCTGCATGAGGAGAAGCTTGGCTTCGGCCAACAGATTGGTCATTTGCCCCTTCGCGGTTTCGCGGGTCGAAACAAGGTTGTCCAGCGTCTGCTGCATGTTTGCCTTGACCGTCTCGTCCAGGAACGGCTGCCGGAGCATGAAACCCAGCGACGTGATGGCGGACTCGTTGTGCTTGGCGACCTCTCCGCCGTAGTACGCGAGATCCGAAACCTGCATTCTTTTGTCAGGGTTGGCGGGATCCGCATAAATGCGTTCGGCCACGCACATGACGCGGTCCGCGTCATAGAGAGCATTTCCCGATATCCCGCGGGCATTGAGAAACGAGCGATCTTCCCCCGTGATAAGTTGCAACTCCGCGTCGTCTTGGTTTCGTTGCGCCAGATACGCCGGGTCGCGGCTGAACACGATGGCATTTACCAATGAATTTCCGCTGATGGTCATAGTTGAAATCTCCATGTAGCTATTGATCCGGGAGCCGGTCAATACGGGCCGTTCGTGCATAGGGTGGCCTGGCGGTTCCGGCCCGTCCCCATTTGTGTTGCATTGCGGACGGGATTACCACCGGGACGTTGCGAATGCCGGGGAGACCGGGCAATCGCGATACGGGCGGGACGTCGAAGTCCCGCCGCGTATGCGCCGCATGCAGGCCGGCATGGGGCATAACCATGCCGGCGCACAGAGCCTCGGATGGCGTTATGCCTTTTGCCACCAGGTCGAGGATTCACCCGGCATTTCGTCCGGCAATTTCCTGGCTTCGCCGGGCGTCTCGTCCGGACGCGAAATCTGCGCATAAGGGCGCAGAACATTCTTCAGCTCTTCGGCCATGAAACGGGCCTGCGGCCGTATGGATTCCATCGCGCGGTCGAATTTCTTATCGAATGATTCAGCCGTTTCGTGGCAGTGAGGTAATTGGTCTATCAGGGGATATGGGTCTCGGCCGTTTCCTACCGCAAGCTCGCAAGCCTCTTTGACGGCGTGGGAATAGACCTCGGCGAATTTGCCGGCCTGTGCGGATGTTCCTGCCTTTTCAAAGCCCTGGATATTGCGAAGTACCGCGTCGATGATTTCGATGGCTTCGGCGACTTGCGCTTCGCCATCGACGCCGCGCTGGGCGACCACGAGTTTGGCCTCCTCGAGCAAAGCGGTCATTTGCCGGCTCGGTATCTCCGTGGTTGTCACCATGTTGTACAGCCTGTCCTCCAGGATGTCCTCGGCCTGCCTGTCCACGGATCTGTGCCCAGGCGTGCGATTCGTCGACTCAATTTGCGACTCCTTGCCCCGCACCGGCTCTCCGCGGAAATAGGCCGGCGGATTTATCTTGTCGGGCTCGGCGGGATCTGCATAAACGCGTCTGGCCAGGGCGACGAGGCGGTCCTTATCGACTCTGGGGCGGCCGTGTACCCCTCGGACATTGATGGATGCGATGTCTTCCTTCGCCAGGCGTCTTTCCAGGTGCGTAAGCGTATCGTGCATGGCGCCGTCAGGCACGGCCGTATAGGTTGTTCCGATGTGCGGTACTGAACCGGTATTCATGTTTCGAAACTCCATGTGGTTATTGATGCGGGGTCCGATCAATGCGGGGGCTTCGTGCCGGTGGGTAACAGGCCGGTTCCTCTATGTCCCTAATTTATTGCCAATGCGGACGCGATTACCTGGCGCAGCTTCGGCGCATGGGTGACGCCGCCCGCTCCGCCCGCCGGGGTGCGCGCACGATGAACCGCCTGCCGGACGCGGGCACAGCGCGCGCCAGGGCGTGGGGCGCCGCGACCTGCTAGAATCTCGATTGGCGGGCCCCTTCGCATGGTCCGGCGGTGAACCTGGTCAGGTCGGGAACGAAGCAGCCATAGCCGTTTAGGGTCAGTGCCGGAGTAAGGCTCGCCTTCCGCATACGCCAGAAAGGACGGATCAGGTGCCCGGCATCGTTCCGTCCTTTCTTGTTCTGCGCGCCGCCCGCTCTACAATCCACCCATGACCTATCTCGTATTGGCCCGTAAGTGGCGGCCTCGCTCGTTCGATACCCTGGTCGGGCAGGATCATGTGGTGCGCGCCCTGACGCACGCGCTGGATACCCAGCGGCTGCATCATGCCTGGCTGTTCACCGGCACCCGTGGGGTCGGCAAGACCACGCTGTCGCGCATCCTGGCGAAGTCCCTCAATTGCGAAACGGGCGTCACGTCCAAGCCGTGCGGCGTGTGCCAGGCATGCACGGAAATCGATTCCGGCCGCTTCGTCGATTACCTCGAGCTGGATGCGGCCTCCAATCGCGGCGTCGATGAAATGACGCAATTGCTGGAGCAGGCGGTATACGCCCCAGGGGCGGGGCGCTTCAAGGTCTACATGATCGACGAAGTGCATATGCTTACCGGCCATGCCTTCAACGCCATGTTGAAGACGCTGGAAGAGCCGCCGCCGCACGTCAAGTTCATCCTCGCGACGACCGACCCTCAGAAGATTCCGGTCACGGTGCTGTCGCGTTGCCTGCAGTTCAACCTGAAGCAGATGCCGCCCGACTCCATCGTCGGCCATTTGCGCCAGGTGCTGGGCGACGAACAACTGGCCTTCGAAGTGCCGGCGTTGCGGCTGATCGCCCAGGCCGCTTCCGGCTCCATGCGCGATGCGTTGTCCCTGACCGACCAGGCCATTGCGTACAGCGCGGGCAACCTCACCGAGGAAGCCGTGCGAGGCATGCTGGGTACCATCGACCAGCGGCACCTGGTACGCCTGCTGGACGCGCTCGGTGCCGGCGATGCGCCGGCCGTGCTGGCCGTGGCGGACGAGCTGGCGACCCGCGGGCTGTCGTATGGCGGTGCCTTGGCGGACCTGGCGGGGCTATTGTCGCGGGTGGCCATCGAGCAGCGCGTGGCGGGCGCCATCTCGTCGGACGATCCGCTGGCGGGCGATATCGCCCGCCTCGCACGCAGCCTGCATCCCGACGCGGTGCAGCTTTTCTATTCGGTCGCCGTGCACAGTCGCGGTGAACTGGCACTTGCACCGGACGAATACGCCGGCTTCGTGATGGCCTGCCTGCGCATGCTATCCCTCAGCGGGGAGGCCGGGCCGCAACCCTTGCCGGCCATGCCGCCGGCGTCGAGCACGACAGGCTCTACGGCATCCGCGGCCGCGCCCGCGCCCGCGCCCGCGCCCGCGCCCGTTGCGGCAGCCGCACCGGTCGAGCCGCGCGGGGCCGCGGCGCCGTCCGTATCGACTGCGCCGTCTGCATCGACTGCGCCGGCCACACCGGTTGCTCCGGCTGAGCCTGTCGCACCGATGGCAGTGGCCGCCGCGACGCCATCGAACCGCTCGACGACGCCCAGCGTATCGGACCCAATCGAGCCCGCGGCCGGAATGGCGATGAACCGACCGGCGTCGACAATGCCTTCGGCCGGCGCGGCCGCCCTGGCGGTGACACCGCCAGCCGCGGCCACCGCCCCCGCGCCCGCGCCGACAGCCGTTATCGCCCCGTGGGACGAGGCGCCGGAATCCACCTCCGGCCAGGCCGCAGGTCCCGATGCGGCGGCCCGCAGCGCGCCGCGCGATGACGATGCGCCGCCCGCATGGGTCGATGAAGTCATTCCCGACGACGCGGAAGGCGGCTATCCGTCCTCCGGCCCCGATGACGGGGGCTTTATCGCAAGCCCCGACGATGACGATTTCGAAACCTTGGCGGCGGCTACGGGTGCCCGTGCGCCCGCCATGCGGGATGCCGCGCCGGTGCGCCCCGCGCGCGCTCCCGGCGCCCGCGCTCGCCAGCGGCCGCGCGTGACGGACATGTCCGAGGCTACCTGGCCGGAATTGGCGGCGCGCCTGCCCGTGACCGGCCTGGCGGCCGAATTGGCCCGGCAGAGCGAGTGGCACGGTGTGCAGGGCGATACCGTTATGCTTCGCGTCGCCGTCCGCACGCTGGCCGACAGCGCCAGCCGCGTGCGCCTGCAGACGGTGCTATGCGAACACTTCGGCCAAAGCTTGCGGCTGGATGTCCTGGTGGGCGCCACCGGCGATGCCACCGCGCACGCGGTGGCGCAACACGAGCGCGCCGAACGGCAGCGCGCCGCCGAGGCCGCGGTCGAGGCCGACCCCTTCGTGCGTTCCCTGCTCGCGGATTTCGGCGCCCAGGTCGTGCCCGGATCCATCCGCCACGTCGATCCACCGGCGGCGGCGCCTCGTTAGGCGCCCACGCCACCCTCTATTTGTTTATCCGCTGAAAAGGATGCTTCCATCATGATGAAAGGACAATTGGCCGGGCTGATGCGTCAGGCCCAGCAGATGCAGGAAAACATGAAGAAGGCGCAGGAAGCGCTGGCCGACATCCTGGTCGAAGGAACGTCCGGCGGCGGCCTGGTCAAGGTGACCATGTCGTGCCGCAACGACGTCAAGCGCATCGTGATCGATCCTTCGCTGGTCGGCGACGATAAGGACATGCTGGAAGACCTGGTCGCGGCCGCCTTCAACGATGCGCTGCGCAAGGCCGAAGCCACCGCCCAGGAAAAAATGTCCTCGGTGACGGCCGGCATGCCCATGCCGCCGGGAATGAAGTTCCCGTTCTGAACAGCCGGCACGCCGGCGGCGCACGCGTCACGCGTGCCGGCCGGCGTCCGCATGTCCCATGGATCCTTCCCTTCCCGAACCCGAACCCCTGCGCGCGTTGATCGAGGCGCTGCGGCGCCTGCCCGGCGTGGGCGTGCGTTCGGCCCGGCGCATGGCGTATCACCTGCTGCAGCACGATCCGCGCGGCGCGGACCTGCTCGGCCAGGCCTTGGCGTCGGCGGTGCACAACCTGCGGCATTGCGCCCGCTGCAACAACTTCACGGAAGAAGAGATCTGCGCCACGTGCAGCAATCCCAAGCGCGATCCCTCCCAGTTGTGCATCGTCGAAACGCCCGCGGACTTGAACATGATCGAGTCCAGCCACGGCTATCGCGGCCTGTACTATGTGCTGATGGGCCGGGTTGCTCCCCTGGAAGGCATCGGGCCGCGTGAACTGGATTTCGAGCGCCTGTTGACGCGCGCGACCGACGGCGCCGTGACGGAGGTCATCCTGGCGACCAATTTCACGGCGGAGGGCGAGACCACCGCGCATTTCCTTGGCGAGGCCCTGCGCGAACGCGGCCTGTCCGTGACGCGCCTGGCCCGGGGAGTGCCCGCCGGCAGCGAGCTCGAGTACGTGGACGCGGGTACGATCGCATGGGCCTTGATGGAGCGCAAATCCACTTGACCGCCGTGAGTCTGTCGATTTCGCGACCGGCGGGCCGCGACCGCATCGTTCGGCGCGGCCACGCCCATCGCGCCGACCGGCTCGACAGCCCAAAAGCATAGAAGCAAAAGCCTCGGCAGGCCGGGTCGGCGGACCCGCGCGCCAGTTGGCGAAGACAACGGAGACTGCCGCCATGTCGGCCTTGGCCGGATTGAAAGTCCTTGAACTGGGTACCCTGATAGCGGGGCCCTTCGCCGCGCGCCTGTTCGGCGAATTCGGCGCCGATGTCATCAAAATCGAAACCCCCGATGGCCCGGACGGCAAGGGCGGCGGCGACCCGATCCGTACCTGGCGTCACCTGCACGAGGGCAACTCGCTGTGGTGGACGGTACAGGCGCGCAACAAGCGTTCCGTCGCGCTGAACATGAAGGACCTCGCGGCCCGCGAGATCGCCTTGAAGCTGGCGCTGGACGCGGACGTGATCATCGAAAACTACCGCCCCGGCGTCCTCGAAAAATGGGGCCTCGGCTATGAGCAGTTGCGGGCGCTGAATCCGGCCACCATCATGGTCCGCCTGTCGGGCTATGGCCAGACCGGGCCGTTGCGGGATCGTCCCGGCTTCGGGGCGATCGGGGAATCCATGGGCGGCCTGCGCTATGTGTCCGGGCATCCGGATCGCCCGCCGGTGCGCGTGGGCATATCGATCGGCGACTCGATCGCCGCCTTGCACGGTGTCATCGGTGCCATGATGGCCCTGCGCCATCGCGACGCGACGGGCGGACGCTGGAACGGCAGCGCCGGCGGCCAGGGCCAGATGGTGGATGTGGCCCTTTACGAGGCCGTTTTCAACATGATGGAGAGCCTGGTGCCGGAGTACGACGTCGCCGGCGTGGTGCGGGAACGCACGGGCGGCGCCTTGCCCGGTATCGTGCCGTCCAATACGTACACCACGCGCGATGGGCAGAATATCGTGATCGCCGGCAACGGCGATGCCATCTTCCATCGCCTGATGCTCGCCATCGGCCGCGAGGATCTGGCTCACGATCCCGCGCTGGCGCGCAATGACGGCCGGGCACGGCGGGTGGGCGACATCGATGGCGCCATCCAGGCATGGTGCGATACGCGCACCATCGACGAGGCGCTGGACGTGCTGCAACAGGCGGATGTGCCGGTCGGCAAGATCTACAGCGTGGCCGATATGTTCCGCGACCCGCAGTTCCTGGCACGCGGCATGATCGAACAGCACAGTTTTCCGGACGGCACGCCGGTCAAGCTGCCGGCCGTCACCCCCAAGCTGTCGGAAACGCCCGGCGCCACACGGTGGCTGGGCCCGCGCTTAGGGGAACATACCGAGGAAGTACTGAAATCGCTGGGGTATGATGCTGCGGCTATCGCCGCCCTGACTGCCTCGGGCGCCATCGGCACATAGGATTCATCACCTGGAGACAAGAAAATGTCCGTGACTCGACGTGAATGGCTCAAGCTTGCCGGCGCGGCTGGCGCCTTGGGCCTGGCCCCCGCCATCGTGCGGGCGCAGAAGCTGGAAAAGAAAGCGGTCGCAATCGCCGTCGGCGGCAAGCCGCTGACCTACTACCTGCCCCTTACCATCGCCGAAGTCCGCGGCTATTTCAAGGATGAAGGCCTGGATGTCACCATCGCCGACTTCGCCGGCGGCGCCAAGGCGCTGCAGGCCGTCGTGGGTGGCAGCGCGGATATTGTCTCGGGCGCATTCGAGCACGCCCTGAACCTGCAGTCCAAAGGGCAGTTCTACCGCGATTTCGTCTTGCAGGGCCGTGCGCCGATGATCGGCTTCGGCGTGTCGACCAAGACCATGGCGAACTACAAGTCGCCGGCGGACCTCAAAGGCAAGAAGATCGGCGTAACCGCGCCCGGCTCGTCGACCAACATGGTGGTCAACTTCTTCCTGGCCAAGCATGGCCTGAAGGCCTCCGATGTCTCCATCATCGGCGTGGGCGCCGGCGCCGGTGCCATCACCGCGCTGAAGACGGGCCAGATCGATGCCATTTCGAATACCGACCCCGTGGTCACTTCCCTGGAGCACTCGGGCGACCTGAAGGTCATCGTCGATACCCGCACGCTCAAGGATACGCGCGAAATCTTCGGCGGCAATATGCCGGCCGGCTGCCTGTACTGCGCGCAAAGCTACATCGATGCCAATCCGAATACCGTGCAGGCGCTGGCCAATGCCATCGTGCGTGCCGACAAGTGGATCCACGCGCAGAAGAACAATCTGGACGCCATCGCGAACGCGGTGCCCAAGAGCTACCTGCTTGGCGAGCCGGAGGTCTACAAGGCCTCGCTGCGCGCCAGCATGGATGGCTTTTCGCCGGATGGCATGTTCCCCGAGGACGGCGCGGCCACGGCCGTCAAGGCGCTGGCGGCCTTCGTGCCCGATTTCGATCCCAAGAAGGTCGACCCGTCCAAGATGTGGACCAACGAGTTCGCCAAGCGCGCTAACGAGAAGTATCCGAATGGCTGACGCCGCACTGTCGCTGGACAACATCACCTGCACATTCGTTTCCCGCGAGGGCGGCGCGCGCTACACCGCCGTCCGGGAAGCGAGCCTGTCCATCGCCCCCGGCGAATTCGTATCGGTGGTGGGGCCGACCGGTTGCGGCAAATCCACGCTGCTCAATGTCGGGGCCGGCCTGCTGGCGCCGTCGTCGGGCCAGGTGCGCGTGTTCGGCGAGCCGCTGTCCGGCATCAATCGCCGGGCGGGCTATATGTTCCAGGGCGAGGCGCTGATGCCCTGGCGCAATGCGCTGGATAACGTGACCGCCGGGCTGCAGTTCGCCCGCATATCGCCGCAGGAAGCCGCCGAACGCGGCGGCGAGTGGCTGCGCCGCGTGGGCCTGGGCGGTTCGGAGCAGCGCTACCCGCACCAGATGTCGGGCGGCATGCGCAAGCGCGTGATGCTGGCCCAGACGCTGATCCGCGATCCCGACATCATTCTGATGGACGAGCCGTTTTCGGCCCTGGATATCCAGACGCGGCAGTTGATGGAAAACGAGGTCCTGGAACTCTGGATGGCCAAGCGCAAGGCCGTGCTTTTCATTACGCACGACCTGGACGAGGCGATCGCGATGAGCGACCGGGTGGTGGTGTTGTCGGCGGGGCCCGCCACGCATCCCATCGGCGAATTCTCCATCGACCTGCCGCGTCCGCGCGACGTGGCGGAAGTCCGCACGCATCCACGCTTCGTCGAACTGCACGCCGCCATCTGGGATGTGCTGCGCGAGGAAGTGCTCAAGGGCTACGCCCAGCAGAAACGGGCCTGACGGCCTTAACGGAAGGAGCCTCGCGCTTCCGCGTCCATTATGATCAAAACCGGTTCCAAATCCCTGCGCATCTGGCAGGTGTCGCTCCTGGTAGTGCTGCTGCTGGGCTGGCATATCGCCTCGCGCAGCCCCAACATCGCGTTTTTCTTCGGCCAGCCCTGGGAAGTCGCCCAGCGGATCTGGGCCTGGTTCGTCACCGACGGGGATATCTACCGGCATCTGTGGGTCACCCTGGCCGAGACCGTACTGGCCTTCGGGATCGGCACGGTGTCCGGCCTGGCCTGCGGCCTGTGGCTGGGGCTGTCGCCCAAGGCCAGCGCCATCCTGGACCCGTACATCACCGCCGCGAATTCCATGCCGCGCGTCATCCTGGCGCCCATCTTCGGCATGTGGTTCGGACTGGGTATCTGGTCCAAGGTGGCGCTGGCGGTCACGCTGGTGTTCTTCATCGTATTCTTCAATGTCTACCAGGGTGTGCGCGAAGTCAGCACGACGCTGCTGGACAATGCCCGCATGCTGGGCGCAGACCGTCGCCAGCTGCTGCGCTACGTCTACCTGCCTTCGGCCACCAGCTGGGTGTTTTCCAGCCTGCACACGTCGGTAGGCCTGGCCTTCGTCGGCGCGGTCGTCGGCGAGTACCTGGGCTCGGCCAGCGGCGTGGGCTACCTTATCCTGCAGGCGGAAGGCACGCTGGACGTGAACACCGTATTCGCCGGCATCGTGGTGCTGACGGCATTCGCCCTGGTGCTGGACGGCCTGGTGACGCTGGTCGAGCGCCGCCTGATGAAGTGGCAGCCGCGCGCCGGCGAAACGGAAAAAGTCTAGCCCACCCCAGGTAGCCCACCCCCGAAAGCGCTGCGCGCTTTCCCCCTCAAGGGGGCGACGCCGGAGGACCGGCGGAGCCGGATCCTCGGCGTCCCCGCTTGGCCGCACCTGTTTTTTGCGTGGGGTTGTCCCACCCCCGAAGCGCTGCGCGCTTCCCCCTCAAAGGGGGCGACGCTGGAGGACCGGCGGAGCCGGATCCTCGGCGTCCCCGCTTGGCGGCACCTGTTTTTTGCGTGGCGGTGTGGTGGGTTGTTTCATCCCGAAGTGTTGCGCGCTTCCTCTTTTTTGGGGCGGGGTGCGGGTGGGGTGGATCGGCCGGAAAGGACCGGCTGGCGCGGCTTTCGGGGGAAAAAGGCCGTTCGCGGTATAATCCCAAGGTTTGTTTACTGATTCTGAAACCGGGGTTTATCGTGCTGCCGCAACTTTTTCCAGGGCTTTTTTCCGAGAGGTCCGATGGCGTGCATCGGCCTTCTCCTGCAATTCTGGCTCTTGCGGACGGTACCGTGTTCCGAGGCATCTCCATCGGCGCGCCGGGGCATACCGTGGCCGAGGTCGTGTTCAACACGTCCATGACCGGCTACCAGGAAATCCTGACCGACCCCAGCTATGCCGGCCAGATCGTCACGCTGACCTATCCGCATATCGGCAACACCGGCGTCAATGCCGAGGACGTCGAATCGCGCCAAGTGTTCGCTTCGGGGCTGATCGTGCGTGATTGCCCGGCGCGCGTGTCGAATTTCCGCGCCACCAGCTCGTTGCCTGAATACCTCAACGCGCAGGGCATCGTGGCCATTGCAGGCATCGATACCCGCAAGCTGACGCGCATCCTGCGCGAGAAGGGCGCCCAGGGCGGCTGCATCCTGGTCGGCACCGACGTCGACCAGGCCGTGGCGCTGGCCCGCGCTTTCCCCGGCATGTCGGGCCAGGACCTGGCCAAGACGGTGTCCATCGAAACCCGGGGCGAATGGGACGAAGGCACGTGGCACCTTGGGGAGGGCTATGCCCATCCCAAGACCGGCAAGTACCACGTCGTCGCCTACGACTTCGGGGTCAAGAGCAATATCCTGCGCCTGCTGGCCGATCGTGGCTGCCACATCACGCTGGTGCCCGCCCAAACCCCGGCCGAGGACGCGCTCAAGCTGAATCCCGACGGGCTGTTCCTGGCCAATGGCCCTGGCGATCCGGAACCCTGCGACTACGCCATCGAGGCGACGCGCGCCTTCCTGGACCGCAAGCTGCCGGTCTTCGGCATCTGCCTGGGACACCAGATCATGGGCCTGGCCGTGGGCGGCAAGACCCGCAAGATGAAAACCGGCCATCACGGCGCCAATCATCCCGTGCAGGACGTCGGCAGCAAGCGCGTCTTCATCACCAGCCAGAACCACGGCTTCGAGGTCGATGCGGCTACCTTGCCCAAGAATGCCCGGATTACCCATATTTCGTTGTTCGACGGTACGTTGCAGGGCTTCGAACTGAGCGACCGGCCCGCGTTCTGCTTCCAGGGTCACCCCGAAGCCAGCCCGGGGCCGCACGACATCCTCGTGCTGTTCGACAAGTTCATCAGCCAGATGGCCGGCCAAGCCAAGACCGCGTAAAGATTGCACCATGCCCAAGCGTACAGACATAAAAAGCATACTGATCATCGGGGCCGGCCCCATCATCATCGGACAGGCCTGCGAATTCGACTATTCGGGCGCCCAGGCCTGCAAGGCGCTCAAGGCCGAGGGCTACCGCACCATCCTGGTCAACAGCAACCCGGCCACGATCATGACGGACCCGGAAACGGCGGACGTCACCTACATCGAGCCCATCACGTGGCAGGCGGTGGAAAAGATCATCGAGCGAGAGCGGCCCGATGCGCTGCTGCCCACCATGGGCGGCCAGACCGCGCTGAACTGCGCGCTGGACCTGGCACACAACGGCGTGCTGGAGCGCTACAAGGTCGAACTCATCGGCGCGAACGAGCAGGCCATTGAAAAGGCCGAGGACCGCCAGAAGTTCAAGCAGGCCATGACCGATATCGGCCTGGAGTCCGCCAAGTCCGGCGTGGCGCACACCATGGACGAAGCATGGGAAGTCCAGAAGCGCATCGCGACCGAACTGGGCACGTCGGGCTTTCCCGCTGTGATCCGGCCCAGCTTCACGCTGGGCGGCACCGGCGGCGGCATTGCCTACAACGCCGAGGAATTCGAAACGATCTGCCGGCGCGGGCTGGAAGCCTCGCCCACGAGCGAGCTGCTGATCGAGGAATCGCTGCTGGGGTGGAAGGAATTCGAGATGGAAGTCGTGCGCGACAGCGCCGACAACTGCATCATCGTCTGCTCCATCGAGAACCTGGACCCGATGGGTGTGCACACGGGGGATTCCATCACTGTCGCGCCGGCGCAGACGCTGACCGACAAGGAATACCAGATCATGCGCGACGCCTCTATCGCGGTGCTCCGCGAGATCGGCGTCGATACCGGCGGTTCGAACGTGCAGTTCGCGGTCAACCCGACCAATGGCCGCATGATCGTCATCGAGATGAATCCGCGCGTCTCGCGTTCGTCGGCCCTGGCTTCCAAGGCCACCGGTTTCCCCATCGCGAAGGTGGCGGCGCGCCTGGCGGTCGGCTATACGCTGGATGAGCTGCGCAATGAAATTACCGGCGGCGCGACCCCGGCGTCCTTCGAGCCGACCATCGACTATGTGGTCACCAAGGTGCCGCGCTTCGCCTTCGAAAAATTCCCCACCGCCGACGCGCGCCTGACCACCCAGATGAAGTCCGTGGGCGAAGTCATGGCGATCGGCCGGACGTTCCAGGAATCCTTCCAGAAAGCCCTGCGCGGCCTGGAAGTGGGCGTGGACGGACTGAACCAGAAAACCACCGATCGCGAAAAGCTGCAGGTCGAACTGGGCGAACCCGGTCCGGAACGCATCTGGTATGTGGGCGATGCCTTCGCCCAGGGCTTCACGCTGGACGAAGTCTACAGCCTGACGCACATCGATCCCTGGTTCCTCGCGCAGATCAAGGAAATCGTCGACATCGAGCTGGCGCTGGAACAAAAGACCCTGGCCGAGCTGGATTACGACACGCTGTGGCACCTGAAGCGCCGCGGCTTCTCCGACCGCCGGCTGGCCTTCCTGCTGGACACGTCCGAATCGGAAGTGCGCCGCCTGCGCCACCAGTTGAACGTGCGGCCGGTCTACAAGCGCGTCGATACCTGCGCGGCCGAGTTCGCCACGCGCACCGCGTATATGTATTCCACCTACGAGGAAGAATGCGAGGCCGCGCCGACCGACCGCAAGAAGATCATCGTGCTGGGCGGCGGCCCCAACCGGATCGGGCAGGGCATCGAATTCGACTACTGCTGCGTGCATGCGGCGCTGGCGCTGCGCGATGACGGCTACGAGACCATCATGGTCAACTGCAACCCCGAGACGGTATCGACCGACTACGATACCTCCGACCGGTTGTATTTCGAGCCGCTGACGCTGGAAGACGTGCTGGAGATCGTCCACAAGGAAAATCCCGTCGGCATGATCGTCCAATACGGCGGGCAGACACCGCTGAAGCTGGCGCGCGCCCTGGAAGCCAACGGCGTGCCCATTATCGGCACCAGCCCCGAGTCCATCGACGTCGCGGAAGACCGCGAGCGCTTCCAGAAGCTGCTGAACAAGCTCGGCTTGCGCCAGCCGCCCAACCGCACCGCGCGCACGGAAGCCGAAGCGTTGGCCCATGCCGCGGAGATCGGCTATCCCCTGGTGGTCCGTCCCAGCTATGTGCTGGGCGGCCGCGCCATGGAAATCGTGCACGAGCAGCAGGACCTGGAGCGCTACATGCGCGAAGCGGTCAAGGTCAGCAACGATTCGCCGGTGCTGCTGGATCGCTTCCTGAACAACGCGACGGAAGTGGACGTCGATTGCCTGGCCGACGGCGAAACCGTCTTCATCGGCGGCGTCATGGAGCACATCGAGCAGGCCGGCGTCCATTCGGGGGATTCGGCTTGCAGCCTGCCGCCGTATTCGCTGTCCGAGGACATCATCGCGGAGATCAAGCGCCAGACGTCCATGATGGCCAAGGCCTTGAACGTCATCGGCCTGATGAACGTGCAGTTCGCCATCCAGGACGGCGACGTCTACGTGCTGGAGGTCAATCCCCGTGCTTCCCGTACCGTGCCGTACGTGTCCAAGGCGACCGGGCTGCAATTGGCCAAGATCGCCGCGCGCGCCATGGCCGGCAAGACGCTGGCTTCGCAGGGCGTCACGCGCGAAGTGGTCCCCAGTTATTTCTCGGTGAAGGAGGCGGTCTTCCCCTTCGTCAAGTTCCCGGGCGTGGACACCATCCTGGGACCGGAAATGAAATCGACGGGCGAAGTCATGGGCGTGGGCGCCAGCTTCGGCGAGGCCTTCGTGAAGTCGCAGCTGGCCGCCAGCGTGCGTCTGCCCGAGACCGGCACGGCCTTCATCAGCGTCAAGCCGCAGGATAAGCCTCGCGCCGTCGAAGTCGCCCGCGGCCTGCATGCCCTGGGCTTCAAGCTGGTGGCCACGCGCGGCACCGCGGCCGAGATCGAAGCGGCGGGCATTCCCGTGCAGGTGGTCAACAAGGTCACGGAAGGGCGTCCGCACATCGTCGATATGCTGAAGAACGGTGAGGTCTCGCTGGTCATCAATACGGTAGAGGAACGCCGCAATGCCATTGCCGATTCGCGCGCGATCCGCACGCAGTCGCTGGCGGCCCGGGTGACTTTCTACACCACGATCGCCGGCGCCCGAGCCGCCGTCGAAGGCATGCAGTATCTGCGGCAAGGACATGGGTTACAGGTGTATCCTTTGCAGGAATTGCACGCATCACTGAAACCGGCGGCTTGAGCCGCCGCATGGCCGTGTCGGGCCCCTGGCGACAAAATGCTTTGCCGACCAGGGACCCGTCGGACGACCGAGGATAGGAAGAGCAGCGCGGGGCGCTGGAGGTCGAAATGAAATGGTGGATACTCGCGCTTTTTATCGTCTGCGCGATCGTGGTGCATTATCGCGGCAGGGTACGACATCGGTTCTCCCGCCAGGTCCTGGATCACTCCACATTCACGGCTCCCATCAACGTTTTCATGTACGCGTTCTCGCGCGTACCGAACAAGCCCTATCTGTCGTTGGCGGAGTTCCCCGAACTCAAGATCCTGCAGCAGCGCTGGCAGGACATCCGCGCGGAAGCCGAGGCGCTGTTTACGGCCGGCCATATCAAAGTGGCGAATGCCTATAACGACGCGGGATTCAATTCCTTCTTCAAGAGCGGCTGGAAGCGGTTCTACCTGAAGTGGTACGACACCGACCATCCCTCGGCGCGCGCCCTGTGTCCGATTACCACCGGCCTGCTGGCCGATATTCCGACCATCAAAGGCGCGATGTTCACCGCGCTGCCGCCAGGTAGCCGGCTGCCGCGCCATCGCGATCCTTATGCGGGTTCGCTGCGATTCCACATGGGGCTGATCACGCCCAACGATGCCGACTGCTATATCGACGTCGACGGCCAGACCTACTACTGGCGCGATGGCGAGGCCGTCGTGTTCGACGAAACCTTCATTCACTACGCCGAGAACAAGACCGACATCAATCGGATCATCCTGTTCGCGGATATCGAACGCCCCATGCGCTACCGCTGGGCGCAGGCGGTCAATCACTTCATTGGCGGCGTGCTGTTGCGCGCGGCTACCTCGCCCAACCAGGAAGGCGACCGCACGGGCGGTATCAACCGCATCTTCGGTTCTGTCTACGCGGTGCGGCGCTTCGGCAAGCGGGTCAAGAAGAAAAGCAAGCCGCTCTACTACATCATGAAGTGGGCGGTCGTGCTGGCGATCATGGCCTGGATCTTCTGGCCCTGATGCCATCTTCCGCGCCGGCCTTGCGCCACGTTTTCATCACGGGCGCCAGCAGCGGCCTGGGCCGCGCCCTGGCGCGGCATTACGCGGGGCGCGGCGCGCGCGTGGGGCTGGTAGGGCGGCGCGAGGATGCCCTGCGTGAATTGGCGTCGACCTTGCCCGGCGAGCACTCCTGGTACGCGATGGACGTGCGCGACCGCGCGGCGCTGCATGCGTCGGCGGCCGATTTCCTTTCGCGCTGTGGCGGTACGGTGGATGTGGTGATCGCCAGCGCCGGCATCAGCGCCGGCACGCTTACCCAGCAAGCGGAAGATTTCGACGTCTTCCAGTCCATCGTCCAGACCAATCTGCTGGCCACGGTCGCCACCTTCGAACCCTTCATCGCCGGCATGCGCCGGGCGCGGGCAGGGCGGCTGGTGGGCATCGGCAGCGTGGCGGGGGTGCGGGGATTGCCCGGAGCGGGCGCCTACAGCGCTTCCAAGGCAGCGGTGGCCGTGTATTGCGAAAGCCTGCGCACCGAGCTGGCGCGCGACGGTATCCGTGTGGTCACGATCGCGCCGGGGTATATCCGCACGGCGATGACCGAGCACAACCCCTATCGCATGCCCTTCCTGATGGAAGCCGACGATTTCGCGGCGCGCGCCGCCACGGCCATCGCCCGCGGGCACAGTTATCGAGTGATTCCCTGGCAGATGGGCGTGGCTGCGAAGCTGATGCGGCTGCTGCCCGATGCGCTATACGATCGCCTGGCGCGCAACGCGCCGCGCAAGCCCAGGCAAGGCGGGCCGCGATAAGACAGGCCGCGGCGGCATGGACCCTGCCGCTTATGGCGCCTATACGATGTCGTCGGCGGCCAGCGCCGCGATGTGCGTAACGTCGCCCCAGCCCATGACGTGCCAGCGCCTGTTGTCCACCGCCAGCCGGTTGACGCCCGCGTTCAATAGCGCCGCGTCGCGCGCATGCGTCAGCGGTATGCCGTGGGCGTGGCGCCAGACGATGTCCAGTACGCCGCCGTGGGTGAAGACCAGCACCCGTTCCTCGCCATGGCGTTCCGCGATGTCGTCGATGGTGGCGACGATGCGGTTATGGAATTGGCGCAGCGTTTCGCCGCCATCCAGGGCGCGATCGGGTTCACGGCTTTTCCAGGCGGCGGACGCCTCGGGCTGTTCGACATCCAGCCGGTCCATGGCGATGCCTTCCAGCACGCCGTAGCAGCGCTCGCGCAGGCCGGGTTCCGGCCGCACCCGCAAATCCAGCCGTGTCGAGACCGGCTCGGCCGTCTGCAGGGTGCGCTGCAGGTCGCTACTGTACAAGGCGTCGAAGGGGCCGTTGCGCGCGTCCTGCGCCAAGCGCTCGGCCAGCAGGCGGGCCTGGTTCAGGCCATGGGCATTCAGCGGCGTGTCCTTCCATCCCTGGAGGCGGCGCGCCCGGTTCCAGTCGGTTTCTCCGTGGCGGATCAGCCAGATTTCTGTCATGGCAAAGGAAAGCGTTCGAGGAATAGGAAGCTTGCGGCAACCGCCATGCGGCGGGCGCCGAAAACCCGATAGTATCCGCGAAAAAACCCGCGCCCGCCGTTCAGGCCGTGGTCACGCCCTTGGCGGCCTGGACCTGTTGCTCGATCAGCGCCGAGATCTGCGCCTGCAGCGTTGCCGCCTCGGCGTTCAGCGCCTGCAATTGGGGGGCCTTTTGCTCATCGGGTATCGAGCTGGCCTGCAGGCGCTGGATCTGCTGCAGCACCTGGCGCAGCTGCCGTTCCAGCTGCTTGATCGTCTGGCTGGTGGCGTCGTCGCCGCCGCTGTCGCTGGGCGCCGGGGTAGCAGACGCCGATCTCGCCTGGAAGTTCGTGCTGGTGCGCTGGCCGCCGGCCGAGGGCGTGCCATTGCCGCCCGCTGTGGACGCATCGCCGTTCAAGGCCGCTTTGCCGTCGTCCGGCGCGGTGCTGTTGTTCTGCAGCGCGCGCGGTCCCAGCAGCGTCGAGCCGTAGGCGGACGCCAGTGTGGAAGTAATCACCGAAATCGTCATGTCCGTTTCCTGGGAAGATGGCATGACCCGAGCCCCGCGCACGCCGCCTTCCGGTCGGCGTCGGCCGGCCGGAAGGCGCCTGCCGGCGCACGCCAGGACTGGGTCCGTCGATCTCACGTCGACGGCGGTCCGCCATGGATGAGTAACGGCACGCTACCCTAAAAACTTGAGCCCCGATAAACTTGCGGCCGCCTTGTATACATAACCGAGGGGAAGGTATGTCCGGATCGTATTTCCCGCGCTGGCGCCTGGTGCGCGATATGGCGCCCGGCGCCGTGATGGCGCCCGATGAACGCTTGCCCTGGCCCAAGACCGTCGCGATGGGCCTGCAGCACGTGGTCGCCATGTTCGGCTCCACCGTGCTGGCACCCTTGCTCATGGGGTTCGACCCCAACGTCGCCATTCTGATGTCCGGCGTCGGTTCGCTGATTTTCTTTGTCTTTGTCGGGGGCCGGGTGCCGAGCTACCTGGGCTCCAGTTTCGCCTTCATCGGCGGGGTGATCGCCGTGACCGGCTATGCCGGCGCCGGCCCCAATCCCAATATCGGTGTCGCCCTGGGCGGCATCATCCTCTGCGGGCTGGCCTATACCCTGATCGGTGTGCTGGTATGGACGGCCAGCGCCGGCACGGGCGGCGGCGCGCGCTGGATCGAGGCGCTGATGCCGCCGGTCGTCACGGGCGCCGTGGTGGCCGTCATCGGCCTGAACCTGGCGCCGGTCGCCGCCAAAGGCGCCATGGGGGCATCCGGCTTCGATGCGGCCATGGCCGTCGTGACGATACTGTGCGTGGGCGGCATCGCGGTGTATACGCGCGGCATGCTGCAGCGACTGCTCATCCTGGCCGGATTGATACTGGCCTGCATCATTTATGCGATTTGCGCCAACGGTCTGGGGCTGGGCAAGCCGATGGATTTCTCCGGCGTGGCGCACGCGGCATGGCTGGGCCTGCCGCATTTCGCCACCCCGGTATTCCAGGCCTCCGCGATGGGACTGCTGATACCGGTGGCCATTATCCTGGTCGCGGAAAACCTGGGCCACATCAAGGCGGTCAGCGCCATGACCGGGCGCGACCTGGATCGCTACCTGGGACGCGCCTTCGTCGGCGACGGTGTCGCCACCATGGTCTCGGGCGCGGTAGGGGGGACGGGCGTGACGACTTACGCCGAAAACATCGGCGTCATGGCGGTGACCCGGATCTATTCCACCGTGGTGTTCGCGGTGGCGGCCCTGATCGCCATTCTCCTGGGGTTTTCGCCCAAGTTCGGCGCCCTGATCCAGACCATTCCCGGCCCTGTGCTGGGCGGCATGTCCGTGGTCGTGTTCGGGTTGATCGCCGTGGCGGGCGCACGGATCTGGGTGGTCAACCGGGTGGATTTCAGCGATAACCGCAATCTGATCGTGGCGGCGGTGACCCTCGTCCTGGGCGCCGGCGATTTCACCGTCCGGCTGGGCGGCTTCGCCCTGGGCGGTATCGGCACGGCCACCTTCGGCGCCATTATCCTTTATGCGCTGTTGCGGCCCCTCGCGCCAGCCGGGCGGGCTTCGTAAGTACGACCGCTCCACCGGCTGGTTGAAAACAGGGACGCGCCGGTTCTCAGCCTTAGGGGCGGCTTGCAATTCAGTCCGACTTTGACCACAATGTCACTTGATCGCCCCGGTTTCTGAGCCGGGGTTTTGTTTTGGTCGAAGCTTGCCGCCGCTGGCGTGGACGCCGGCGTGAAAGAGCGGGCACGGCGAGGAGAACCGGCGGTTCCTTCCCTGGAAGGCGGGTGCTGGGGCGTGCTGCGGCGGCGGCCCCATTGCCGCCGCCGCATGCGGAAATGCGTCCCTGTTTGTGCGCTGCTGGCCGGCATGCTGCCGCCGTGCTTCGACCGTTACCGAAACGCCCCGGCGGGGGCGTTTTCCACTTTTAGTAGAGATTGCGATATGTCAGCCATTCCGTTGACGGTAGACGGCGCCGAGCGCCTGCGACAAGAATTGCACCGGCTCAAGACCACTGAGCGGCCTTCCGTGATCAGTGCCATCGCGGAGGCGCGCGCCCAGGGCGACCTGTCTGAAAACGCCGAATACGATGCCGCGCGCGAGCGCCAGGGCTTTATCGAGGCACGCATCGCGGAACTCGAGGCCACCCTGTCCAATGCCCATGTGATCAATCCGGGTGAGCTCGATGCCGACGGCCGGGCCGTGTTCGGCGCGACCGTGGAAATCGAAGACCTGGATTCGGGCGACAGGGTCGTCTACCAGATCGTGGGCGATGTCGAAGCGGATATCCGCGCGAACAAGATTTCCGTTTCCAGCCCGGTGGCGCGCGCGCTCATCGGCAAGAGTGAAGGCGACGTCGTCGAGGTCCAGGCGCCGTCCGGGGTCCGCGAGTACGAGGTGATCAGCGTTCGCTACCTGTAAGCGGCAAGCGTCGTGGGCAGTGCCGCGCCATCGGCGGCGGCATCGCCTAGCGCTTGACGGTTTTGCGCGCCGGGCGCTGTACACCACCGCGGGCGCCAGCCCGCAGGCTGAGCGCGCTGCCGGCGCGACGCGGGATGCCGTGGGCCGGGGCGGTCTTGCGCGTACTCGGACGCATCGGTTTGCCGGCGTCGTTGAGTTCCGTGCGTGCCGGACGGCGGTCTTCTTCCCCAGCGGCGGCCTTGCGCGACGCGCGGGTCGGTTTCGCCAGGGTTTTGCCTTCCGCGGCCAGTTTTTTCGGGGTATAGGGCTCGGATGCCTTGCGCTTGGGCGGGGCGGCCGGGGCCAGCAGCGAAGGCATGCCGGGCTGGGGGCGGTACAGAATCAGGACCTTGCCCAGATGATGGACAGGCGCGCAGGACAAGGCATCGCATATGGACGCCAGCATTTCCTCGCGCGTGCCGCGGTCTTCTCCGCCGGCCCGCACCTTGATCAGGCCGTGCGAGGTCAGGTTGGCGTCGATTTCCTTCAGGACCGCATCCGACAGTCCTTTATCGCCGATCAGGACGACAGGACGCAGGGCGTGGGCGGCGGACCGCAGCGCGCTGCGCTCTCGGGATGTAATTTCTAATATAGGCATGTCGGAATTGTACGGGAATGGCCAAGAATAAATTTTCCAAGGATTGGTTGCACCAGCATATCAACGATCCTTATGTAAAGCTGGCGCAGCAGAAGGGTTACCGGGCCCGCGCCGCTTTCAAGCTGATCGAAATCCTGGAAACCGAGAAACTCATGCGCCGCGGCGATGTGGTGGTGGATCTGGGCTCCGCCCCGGGCAGCTGGTCGCAGGTCGCCCGCGAGCGTCTGGTCGGTCCGGGCGGGGTCGTCGAGGGGCGCATCGTCGCGCTCGACATCCTGCCGATGGAACCCGTGGCAGGGGTGGAATTCATCCAGGGCGACTTCCGCGAGGAATCCGTGCTGGAAATCCTGGAAAAAACCCTGGACGGGCAGGCGGTCGACCTTGTGATTTCGGATATGGCCCCCAACCTGTCCGGTGTGGGGGTCGCCGATGCGGCGCGTATCCAGCACGTTTGCGACCTTGCGCTCGAATTTTCGTTGGCTCATTTGAAGCCGGACGGCGCCCTGATCGTGAAAGCCTTCCACGGAAGCGGGTTTTCGCAGATCGTGCAATCGTTCAAGCAACATTTCAAACGGGTGGTCGAGCGCAAGCCGAAGGCGTCGCGGCCCAATTCGTCGGAAACCTTTCTTGTCGCGAGGAACCTCAAGCACCCAGGCTGATATTGCGGATCTCGCGGTTACCGGGAAGCCCTGCCGTTTCGGGCGGTTTCCAGGCCCCAGCCCCGCGTGCCTGCTTTTTACATTTGCATTCGGCCAAAAGCCCCGAAAAGCCCTATAAACGGCGTTCCGCGGGGAACGTCCCACGTGTGCCCCTCGACGGGGTAGAATCGCTATTGACATCCTTGTGGTTGTGTCCTATGGCAGAGGCTGCCGCAATCACTGGTCGGAATCGAAAGCAGGAGATCGACCTTGAATAATTCATTTTCCAAAGTTGCGGTGTGGATGGTGATAGCGCTGGTGCTATTCACCGTCTTCAAGCAATTCGACGGGCGCACCCAGTCCCAGGACGGCGTGAGCTATACGCAGTTCATGGACGACGCCAAGGCGGGGCGCATCCGCAAGGTCGACGTGCAGGGCGACATGCTCTACGTGACGCCGGACGCGGGCCGTCCCTACACCCTGACCTCGCCGGGCGACCTGTGGATGGTTTCGGATCTGCTCAAATATGGGGTCCAGGTTTCGGGCAAGGCACGCGAAGAGCAATCACTGCTGATGAATATCTTCGTCTCATGGTTCCCCATGCTGTTGTTGATCGGGGTATGGATATTCTTCATGAGGCAAATGCAGGGCGGCGGACGCGGCGGGGCCTTCAGCTTCGGCAAGTCGCGCGCGCGCATGCTGGACGAAAATACCAACCAGATTACGTTCTCCGATGTTGCCGGCTGCGACGAGGCCAAGGAAGACGTGCAGGAACTGGTCGATTTCCTGCGTGATCCCAGCAAGTTCCAGAAGCTGGGCGGCCGGATTCCCCGCGGCGTGCTGATGGTGGGTTCGCCCGGTACCGGCAAGACGCTGCTGGCCAAGGCCATCGCGGGCGAAGCCAAGGTGCCGTTCTTCAGCATTTCGGGTTCCGACTTCGTCGAAATGTTCGTCGGCGTGGGCGCGGCCCGCGTCCGCGACATGTTCGAGAACGCCAAGAAGCACGCGCCGTGCATCATCTTCATCGACGAAATCGATGCGGTCGGCCGCCAGCGTGGCGCCGGCCTGGGCGGCGGCAATGACGAACGCGAGCAGACGCTGAACCAGATGCTGGTGGAAATGGACGGGTTCGAATCCGGCCAGGGCGTCATCGTGATCGCCGCGACCAACCGTCCCGATGTGCTGGATCCGGCGCTGCTGCGTCCGGGGCGCTTCGACCGCCAGGTCGTGGTGCCGCTGCCGGACATCCGCGGCCGCGAGCAGATCCTGAAGGTGCACATGCGCAAGGTTCCGCTGTCGCCCAACGTGGACGCTTCCGTCCTGGCCCGCGGCACCCCGGGGTTCTCGGGCGCCGACCTGGCCAACCTGGTCAACGAGGCCGCGCTGTTTGCCGCGCGCCGCAACGGCCGCACGGTGGACATGTCCGACTTCGAAAAGGCCAAGGACAAGATCATCATGGGCGCGGAACGCCGTTCCATCGTGATGCCCGAGGAAGAGCGCAAGAACACCGCGTACCACGAGTCCGGCCACGCCATCGTGGCGCGCATGCTGCCCAAGACCGACCCCGTGCACAAGGTCACCATCATCCCGCGCGGCCGCGCGCTGGGCGTGACCATGCAGTTGCCTGAAAGCGACCGCTACAGCATGGACAAGCAGCGCCTGCTCAGCACCATCGCCGTGCTGTTCGGCGGGCGCATCGCCGAAGAACTGTTCATGGACCAGATGACGACGGGCGCCTCGAACGACTTCGAACGCGCCACCGCCATCGCGCGCGACATCGTCACGCGCTACGGCATGGACCAGGAACTGGGCCCGATGGTGTACGCGGAAAACGAAGGCGAAGTCTTCCTGGGACGCAGTGTCACCAAGACGACGCACGTGTCCGAGGCCACCATGCAGAAGGTGGATGCCTCCATACGCCGCATCATCGACGAGCAATACGATGTGGCGCGCAAGATCCTGGAAGGCAACCGCGACAAGGTGGAAGCGATGGCTGCCGCCCTGCTCGAATGGGAAACCATCGACGCGGACCAGATCGAGGACATCATCTCCGGCCGTCCGCCGCGGCCCCCCAAGACCCCGCAAGGTCCGTCGGATACCGCCGACACGCCGCCCAGCGGCCTGGCCCCCGGCGGCAGCAGTACCGCACCGGCGGTCTGATAGCGGTTTGGACGCGATACGTTAGATGGCCAATACGTTCCTATGCGGGCGCTACGAGTTCGATCTCGAGCGCCCGCTGGTCATGGGTATAGTCAACGTCACTCCCGATTCGTTTTCGGACGGCGGGGAGCATGACAATACCGATGCCGCCATTGCCCACGCCCGTCAACTGGTCGAAGAAGGCGCGCATATCCTGGATATAGGCGGGGAATCGACCCGTCCCGGCGCTGCCCCGGTGTCCGAGGAACAGGAGCTGGCGCGTGTACTGCCCATCATCGAGGCGCTGCGCGACTGCGGCGTGCCGCTTTCGGTGGACACCTTCAAGGCGGGCGTCATGCGCGCGGTCCTGGATGCCGGCGCCGACATGATCAATGACATCTACGGTTTTCGGCAGCCTGGCACGATCGAAGCCGTGGCCGGGTCGCGCTGCGGGCTGTGCGTCATGCACATGAAGGGCGAACCCCGGACCATGCAGGAAAGACCCGAGTACAGCGATCTGCTGGGCGAAATCGGCCTTTTCCTGGGCGCGCGCGTGCAGAAGCTGCGCAGTGCCTGGGTGGATCCCCGCCGCATCGTGCTGGACCCGGGCTTCGGGTTCGGCAAGACGGCGGACCAGAACTACCAATTGGCCAGGCGCCTGGGCAGCCTGCGCGTATCCAGTTACCCCCTGCTGGTCGGCGTCTCGCGCAAATCCATGATCGGCCATGCCACGGGCCGGGATGTGCGCAGCCGCGTGCCCGGCAGTATCGCGGCAGCCCTGGGCTGCGTGGCCCGGGGTGCGGCCATCGTGCGCGTGCACGATGTCGCGGCGACCGTCGATGCGCTGAAGGTCTGGCAGGCGGTCGAGCAGGGCGGCATTCCCACCGATGTCCGGAATCCTATCAGGGAAACCGGGAAATAATCCGGCGCTTTGCCACAGGAATCGATACATGAGTACACGCAAATACTTCGGCACCGACGGTGTGCGGGGTGAGGTAGGCGGTCCCGTCATCAACGCGGAATTCGCCCTGCGGCTGGGTTATGCGGCCGGCAAGGTCTTCGCGCGCGGCATGCGCGGCACCAGCCGCCCCAAGGTGCTGATCGGCAAGGACACGCGGATATCGGGCTATATGCTGGAATCGGCGCTGGAAGCGGGTTTCTCGGCGGCGGGCATCGATGTGCTGCTGGCCGGACCGCTGCCGACGCCGGCCATCGCCTACCTGACGCGCGTGCTGCGCCAGACCGCCGGCATCGTTATCAGCGCATCGCACAATCCCTATCACGACAACGGCATCAAGTTCTTTTCCAGTGGCGGCATGAAGCTTCCCGACGATGTCGAGGCGGCCATCGAGGCAGCGCTGGACGAGCCCCTGGGCTGCGTCAGCTCCGAGGCGCTGGGACGCGCGCGGCGGCTGGACGACGCGGCGGGCCGCTACATCGAATTCTGCAAAAGCACCTTTCCCAACGATCTGGACCTGAACGGGCTGAGCCTGGTGGTGGATGCGGCCCATGGGGCCGCCTATCACATCGCTCCCCACGTATTCCGCGAACTGGGCGCGGACGTCCACGCGGTGGGGGTCCAGCCGGACGGTTTCAACATCAACAAGGGTGTGGGCGCGCTGTATCCGGAAGCCCTGGCCGCCGAAGTGCGCGCCCGGGGGGCGCAGCTGGGCATCGCGCTGGACGGCGACGCGGACCGCCTGCAAATGGTGGACGCGAGCGGGCGCATCTACAACGGCGACGAGCTTCTCTACGCCATCCTGAAGGAGCGCATGCAGCGGGGCGCCGTCGCCGGGGTGGTCGGCACGCTGATGACCAACTACGGGCTGGAGCGCCGGTTGGAGCAGGTCGGCGTGGGGTTCCACCGCGCCGATGTGGGCGACCGTTATGTGATGGAGCAGATGCAGGCGCGCGGCTGGCTGTACGGCGGCGAAAGCTCCGGCCATTTGATCTGCCTGGATTGCCACACCACGGGCGATGGCATCATCGCCGCCTTGCAGGTGCTGACCGCGCTGCGCCGCAACGACACCACACTGGCGGAATGGATCGCCGACTTGCGTATGTATCCGCAGCAGATGATCAACGTGCCGCTGGCGCCGGGGCAGGACTGGAAGACCCATCCGGGCTTGCTGGCCGCGCGGCGGGATGTGGAGGCTGAACTCGCGGGCAGGGGCCGCGTGCTGATTCGCGCGTCCGGGACCGAACCGAAACTACGCCTGATGGTCGAAGCGGAGGAATCCGCTCTGGCCATGGCCTGCGCGCAGAGCCTGGCCGCCGGTTTGGCGGGATAACGGTTACATTTTGTTGTGGTCAAAGAATTAGCCCTTCCCCTGGCCAGGGTTCGAAGCGGGTTGGTTCACAGTCACGTAACATGTCGGTCAAATACCTGACATACATGACGCCCACACTACCCGGACACCTAGGAGTTGGCCGAATGCTTGAACTAGTCCGCATCGACCCCGATCGCACCGCCACGCCCGATGCGTGGACCCATCCCGCCGCCGGCGGCCTCGTCGTCGGCCTGGCGCGTACGGCGGAAGAGATCGAGGAAATCCAGCGCCTGCGCTTCCGGGTCTTTACCGAGGACATGGGCGCGGTATTCCCGGACGCGCTGGATGGCATAGACCAGGACCGCTTCGATGCGTGGTGCGAGCACGTCATGGTGCGCGAACTGCATACCGGGAGGGTGGTCGGCACCTATCGCCTGCTGACCCCCGAAAATGCCCGCGAGGCGGGTGGCTACTATTCCGAATCCGAATTCGACCTGTCCGGGCTGGGTGCCGTTCGCGACCGGATGGTCGAGGCTGGCCGGTCCTGCACGCATCCCGACTTTCGCAACGGCGCGGTGATCATGCTGCTGTGGTCCGGCGTGGCGGAGGTCATGCGGCGCGGCGGGTACGATTACCTGCTCGGCTGCGCCAGCGTCAGCCTGCGCGACGACGGCGTCACCGCCGCGGAGGTGTGGCGCGCGGTGTCCGGGCACATGGGCGATACGACCTTGCCCCGTGTGCAGCCGCTACATCGCTATCCGCTGGAAAAGCTCAACAGCACCACGCTGCCCGCCCGCGTGCCGCCGCTGATCAAGGGTTACCTGAAGCTGGGCGCCAAGATCTGCGGCGAACCGGCCTGGGATCCGGATTTCAACGCCGCCGATTTCCCTGTCCTGCTGGAAATGAAGCGCATGGACGAGCGGTATCGCCGTCACTTCGGGCTGGATCCGTCGATCGCGGCCACGGCGCAGGGCACGGGCAACCCGGTGCGCAAGGCGGCCTGATCCGGACGGCCTTGCGGGCCGTCCGCCGTGGACTGATCCCGCCGACCCTGCGTGGGCGGCCTTAGAACTCCAGCAGTTCGAACGAAAAACCCACCTTGCGCCATTCCGATTCCTCGGCGCGCAGGGTGAAGTCGCTCAAGGGGTGTTCGGTCAGCCATTCGTGCCGCACGCGCACGACGATGGAATCGCCTCGCACGGAGACCGACAGGGGCAGGGTGTCCAGGTCTTCGCGCCGGCGGAACAGCAATACCGCCAGGCGCAGGCACAGGATGGCCAGCCATTCCTCGCGGTTGCGCACCAGCGGTTCCAGCTTGCCGAGCTTGCCGTGGTGGCCCAGTGCCAGCAGGGCCAGCAGGCGCTGGTCGTCGCGCGAGAAACCCGGCATGTCCGCGTTGCCCAGCACGTAGGCGGAATGCTTGTGGTAGTCGTTGTGCGCGATCGACAGGCCGATTTCGTGCAAGTCCGCCGCCCAACCCAGCGCGTGCGCCAGTTCGTGGCGATCGCCGCCGTCTTCGATGCCCGATTCCTTGAACAGCGTCAATGCGGCGCGGCGCACGCGCGCGGCCTGATTGACGTCGATGTGATAGCGCTTCATGAACTGCCGCACGGATTCGTCGCGCTTGTCGTGCTGATCGTCCCGGCCCAGCAGGTCGTAAAGGACACCCAGCCGCAAGGCGCCGTCGCCGGTGTGCATGACGTCGATGTTCAGCTCGTCGAACAGCGCGCTCATGATGGCCAGGCCGCCGGGCAGCACGTCCGCGCGTTCCACCTTGATGCCGGGCAGTTCGGAGGGGATGACCCGCCCGGCGCGGACGATGCGGTCCTTGAGCTTGTTCAGGCCCGCGCGGGTGATGCCGCGGTTGGAAAACCCGCATTCCGTCAGGATGGCGTACAGGGCCTTGGCCGTGCCGGAGGACCCGTAGGCTTCTTTCCACCCCATTTTGCGATACTGCTTGGCGATGACTTCGGCCTCGCGGCGCGCGGCCAGTTCGGCCAGCTTCATCTGATGCGCATCGACCACGCCGTCGCGGAAGAACTGCCGGCTGTAGCTGACGCACCCCATGTACAGCGAGGACATCAGGCCCGGCTCGTAGCCCTTGCCGATGATGACTTCGGTGGACCCGCCGCCGATGTCGATCACCAGCCGCTTGTTGGGGGAGGGGGGCAGGGTATGGACCACGCCGGAGAAAATCAGGCGCGCTTCCTCGCGACCGGCGATGACCTCGATGGGAAAGCCCAGCGCGGCTTCGGCGCGCGGCAGGAATTCGGCGGTATTGCGGGCGACCCGGAAGGTATTGGTGGCGACGGCGCGCACCCGGCTGGGGTGGAAGCTGCGCAGTCTTTCGCCGAATCTTTCGAGGACCTCGATGGCGCGCTCGACAGCCTCGCCGGACAGGCGCTTGTCGGCATCCAGGCCGGCCGCCAGGCGAACGGTTTCCTTCAGCCTGTCGATCTGGTAGATCTGGGCCGCGCCTTCCTGTTGGACGACCCGCCCGATGGACAGGCGGAAACTGTTGGAACCAAGGTCGACGGCGGCCAGTAGATGATCCATGCGGCTGAAAGCAAGAAAGCGGGAGAGACGCGCCATTATAGAGAGGTGATTTTTCCCGCGGTCGCGCGCAGGGAAAATTGGGCGTAGGCTTGCAGAGTTTGACACCAGGCTGTCATGGAATAGTCACAAAACTGACGTAAAACCCGTCCGCTGGCTTACAAGATACGGAATTCCGAATGACTTCGAATGTGGCATCCCCGCCCTTGTTCTTGAACCGGGAGCTCTCGCTCCTCAAGTTCAATGAGCGCGTCCTGGCCATGGCGCAGAATCCCTCGACCCCCTTGCTCGAGCGGCTGCGCTACGTCTGCATCGTCAGTTCGAACCTGGACGAATTCTTCGAGATTCGTATTTCCAGCCTGAAAGAGCAGCAGCGGCAGACGCCGAACCTGGTCGGCGCGGACGGCCTGACGCCGGGCGAGGCCTACGAGCAGGTGCAGGCTGCCGTCCATATCCTGGTGGGACGCCAGTACGACCTGCTCAACGACGAAATCCTGCCCCGCCTGAACGAACAGGGCATCGTGCTGCACCATGCCTCGGAATGGAACGAGGCGCAGCAGGCCTGGGCGCGCGAGACCTTTCATCGCGACGTGATGCCGCTGCTGACGCCGATCGGGCTGGACCCGGCCCACCCGTTTCCGCGCGTGTACAACAAAAGCCTGAATTACATCGTGCCGCTGCGCGGCGTCGATGCCTTCGGACGCAAAGCGTCCATTGCCATCGTGCAGGCGCCGCGCGCGCTGTCCAGGCTGATAAGCATGCCGCCGGAGCTGTCCGGCCATCCCGATGGCTATGTGCTGCTGACATCGCTGATGCGCGCTTTCGTCGGCGAGCTGTTCCCCGGCATGGAGATGCAGGGCTGCTACCAGTGGCGGGTGACGCGCAACAGCGATCTCTTCGTCGACGAGGAAGAAGTCACCAACCTGCGGCAGGCGCTGCAGGGCGAATTGTCGCAGCGCAACTTCGGTTCCGCCGTGCGGCTGGAAATCGACAAGCTGACCCCGCCCGACCTGGAGGCCTTCCTGCAGCGCGAGTTCTCGCTGGCACAGAGCGACACCTACCGGGTCAACGGGCCGGTCAACCTGTCGCGGCTGATGCAGCTGTGCAACGTGCGGGACCGGCCCAACCTGTTGTTTCCGGAATACCGCGCGCCGGTGCCGGCCCCGTTCGACCAGCCCTCGGTCAATCCCGCCACCATGTTCGCCGCGATCGCCGCGGGCGACCGGCTGCTGCACCACCCCTACCAGTCCTTCCAGCCGGTGATCGACTTCCTGACCGCCGCGGCGCTGGATCCGGACGTGATGGCCATCAAGCAGACGATCTATCGGACCGGCGAGGATTCCGAACTGATGCAGATCCTGCTGGCGGCGGCGCGGGCAGGCAAGGAGGTCACGGTCGTCGTCGAGCTGATGGCCCGTTTCGACGAGCAGACCAACATCAACTGGGCCGCGCGCCTGGAGGAAGTCGGCGCCCACGTCGTCTACGGGGTGGTCGGGCACAAGACCCATGCCAAGATGGCCGTGGTTCTGCGGCGCGAGCAGGGCCGGCTGCGGCGCTACGCGCACCTGGGAACCGGCAACTACCACCCCCGCACGGCGCGCCTGTACACCGATTTCGGCCTTTTGACGGCCGATCCGGACATCTGCGAGGACATGGACAAAGTGTTCGCCCAGTTGACCGGCCTGGGGGCCCGCCGCACGCTGAAGGCGCTGCTGCAATCCCCGTTCACATTGCACGAAAGCATGGTGGCCCTGATCCGCGCGGAGGCCCAGGCGGCCCGGCAGGGCCGCAAGGCCCGCATCATGGCCAAAATGAACTCCCTGCTGGAAACCGGGGTCATTGAAGAGCTGTACGAGGCCAGCCAGGCCGGCGTGAAGATCGACCTGGTCGTGCGCGGCGTCTGCGCCCTGCGCAGCGGCGTCGCCGGCCTGTCGGAGAATATCCGCGTGCGTTCGATCGTCGGCCGTTTCCTGGAGCATTCGCGCGTCTTCTATTTCTACGCGGACGGCAAGGAAACGGTGTATCTGTCCTCCGCCGACTGGATGGACCGCAATTTCTTCCGCCGTGTCGAAATCGCCTTTCCGGTGAAGGACAAAGCGTTGAAGAAGCGGGTCATCGACGAGGCGTTCACCTATGCGCTGCGGGACAACCAGCTGGCGTGGCAACAGCAGGCGGACGGGGACTACACACGGGTGCGCAGCCGCGCGGCGCCGTTCAACCTGCATGAGCACCTGATGCGCAAGCTAGGCAACGGCAGCACGGCCTAGTCCCAAATTTTACCCGGCTAAAATATGCCGGGCAGCCCCCCGACCGAACCGGACAGGTGCCACCCGACCGGAGACGCCAAGGGTCCGGCTCCGCCGTCCCTCCAGCGTCGCCCCCTGGGGAGAAGCACGCCGCACTTCGGCGGTGCGCACCCACCACACCGCCCCGCAAAAAACAGGTGCCGCCAATCGGGGACGCCGAGGATCCGGCTCCGCCGGTCCTCCAGCGTCGCCCCCACAAGGGGGAAGCGCGCAGCGCTTCGGGGGTGGGACTAGCCACCACCCCGCCCCGCAAAAAACAGGTGCCCCCAATCGGGGACGCCGAGGATCCGGCTCCGCCGGTCCTCTAGCGTCGCCCCCTTAAGGGAGAAGCGCGCAGCGCTTCGGGGGTAGACAATTATGACTGTCACTATCTTGTCATTTTCGCCTCTTAACATGCGGGGCATGACGAACAAGCGGGGCCTGTCCCGCGGTCATTCACCCACAAACGATAAGGAAACCACAATGCGTGTGTTCAAGCAGATCTCCCTGGGCATCGCCCTGAGCGCTGCGGTATTTGCCGTGCAGGCTGCCGATATCACCGGCGCCGGTGCTTCGTTCCCGTACCCGGTCTACGCCAAGTGGGCGTCGGACTACAAGGCGGCGACGGGCAGCGCGGTCAACTACCAGTCCATCGGATCGGGCGGGGGCCAGCAACAGATCATCGCCAAGACGGTGGACTTCGGCGCGTCGGATGACCCGATGAGCGGCGCGGACCTGGACAAGAACGGTCTGCTGCAGTTCCCCGGCGTGATCGGCGGCACCGTCGCCGTGGTGAACATCAACGGCGTGAATGCCGGCGAATTGAAGCTGTCCGGCCCCGTGCTGGCCGACATCTTCATGGGCAAGATCAAGAAGTGGGACGATGCCCAGATCAAGGCGATGAATCCGGACCTGAAGCTGCCTTCGGCCGACATCATCGTGGTGCATCGTTCCGACGGTTCGGGCACGACGTTCGGCTGGACCAACTACCTGTCCAAGGTTTCCCCCGACTGGAAGTCGCAAGTCGGTGAAGGCAAGGCGGTGAAGTGGCCGGTCGGCCAGGGCGGCAAGGGCAACGAAGGCGTGTCCGCCTACGTCGGCCAGCTGAAGAACTCCATCGGCTACGTCGAATACGCCTACGCCAAGCAGAACAAGCTTGCCTGGACGCAGCTGAAGAACGAAGCCGGCAAGTTCGTCCAGCCGGAGCAGGCTGCCTTCGCCGCGGCCGCCGCGAACGCGGACTGGAAGAGCGCGCCCGGCATGGGCGTGGTGCTGACCAACGAGCCGGGCGAAAAGTCCTGGCCCGTGACCTCCGCCACCTTCATCCTGGTGCACAAGGTCCAGGACAAGCCGGTGCAGGGCGAGGCCGTGCTGAAGTTCTTCGACTGGGCCTTCAAGAACGGCCAGAATTCGGCCGCGGCCCTGGACTACGTGCCGCTGCCTGAGGCGGTGACGACGCAGATCCGCGCCTCCTGGAGCGGCATCAAGTCCGCCGACGGCAAGGCTGTCTGGAAGTAACGCTGTCCCCGCAAGGCCCGGGCGCCCATGCCCGGGCCTTTCTCTTCCTCTAGGAAAGCCCATCCATGAGCGCGGTAGTGGATAATAATGTGCCGATTCCGCATGACGCGGACACCTCCGTAGCCTACGGCACACCTTCCCCAATGAAGCAAAACAACAATGCGCTGATGGATGCGCTGTTCAAGAACCTTACGCGTCTATTTGCCTTCCTGGTTTTCAGCCTGCTGGCCGCGGTTCTTGTGTCGTTGATCTACGGCAGCCGCGAAACGCTCGCGCAGTACGGCCTGTCGTTCCTGTTCACCAACGATTGGGACCCCGTCAAGCGCAATTTCGGCGCCGTCGTGCCGATCTACGGCACGCTGGCGACATCGGCCATCGCGCTGCTCGTCGCCGTGCCGGTGTCGTTCGGCATCGCGATCTTCCTGACCGAGCTCTCGCCCACCTGGCTGCGCCGGCCGCTGGGCACGGCCATCGAGATGCTGGCGGCGATTCCGTCCATTATCTACGGCATGTGGGGCCTGTTCGTCTTTGTGCCGGTCTTCCAGCAGTATGTGCAGCCGACGCTGATCGAAGTGCTGGGCAATATCCCGCTGATCGGCGGCTGGTTCGCCGGCCCGCCGTTCGGTATCGGCATCTTCACCGCCGGGCTGATCCTGTCCATCATGATCATCCCCTTCATCACGGCGGTGATGCGCGACGTCTTCGAGCTCGTACCGCCCATGCTGAAGGAATCGGCCTACGGCCTGGGCAGCACCACCTGGGAAGTGATGTGGCGGGTCGTCCTGCCGTTCACCAAGTCGGGCGTCATCGGCGGCATCATGCTGGGACTGGGCCGCGCCCTGGGCGAGACCATGGCGGTGACCTTCGTCATCGGCAATTCCTTCTCGCTGGGCGGTTCGCTGTTCTCGCCGGGGAATTCGATCGCCTCCGCCCTGGCCAATGAGTTCAACGAAGCGGGCGGCCTGCAGAAGTCCGCGCTGCTGGAACTGGGCCTGGTGCTGTTCATCATCACCACTATCGTCCTCGCGCTTTCCAAGCTGCTGCTGGCTCGGCTGGCGCTGCAGGAAGGCAAGAAAAACTGAGGCGTCGGAAAATCGTCATGGCCGTATCCGTCATCACTATGCAGAACGCCATCTACCGGCGCCGCCGTGTCGTCAACAAGGTCATGCTGACCTTGTCGATGGCCGCGCTGGTGTTCGGCCTCTTCTGGCTGTTCTGGATCATCGCCACCCTGCTGCTGAAAGGCGGCGCGGCAGTCTCGTTCGCCCTGTTCACCGAAATCACGCCGCCTCCCGGGCAGGCCGGCGGCCTGATCAACGCGATCATGGGCAGCTTGATGATGGTGGGCGTCGGGACCCTGATAGGCACGCCGGTGGGCATCCTGGCCGGCACCTACCTGGCCGAGTATGGCCGCGCCGGCTGGCTGGCGCCCGCCACGCGCTTCCTCAACGATGTGCTGCTGTCGGCACCCTCGATCATCATCGGCCTGTTCATCTACGCCGTGTATGTCGCCCAGGTCGGCCACTACTCCGGCTGGGCGGGGTCGCTGGCGCTGGCCATCCTCGTGGTGCCGGTGGTCGTGCGCACCACCGACAACATGCTGCTGCTGGTGCCCAACGGCCTGCGCGAGGCAACCGCCGCGCTGGGCTGCCCCAAGTGGCGCATGATCACCCTGGTCTGCTACCGCGCGGCGCGTTCCGGCATCATGACCGGCATCCTGCTGGCCGTCGCCCGCATCTCGGGCGAGACCGCGCCCTTGCTGTTCACGGCGCTGTCCAACCAGTTCATGTCCCTGAACATGAACGCGCCCATGGCCAACCTGCCGGTAGTGATCTACCAGTTCGCGGCCAGCCCGTTCAAGGAATGGAACAACCTGGCCTGGGCCGGCGCCGGCCTGATCACGCTGGTCGTCCTGGCGATCAACATCGTCGCCCGCAACATGTTCCGCAAGTCCTGACCCGACCGACCTGATCCGCCGCTCGCGCCCGTCGGCGCGGCACTTGGGAAACGATATGGAAAACACCCTGCAAGCCCTCTCCTCGAAGCTCGAGGTCAGGAACCTGAATTTCTACTACGGCAAGTTCCACGCGATCCGCAACGTGAACATGTCGATCCGGGAAAAGAAAGTCACTGCCTTCATCGGGCCGTCCGGCTGCGGCAAGTCGACCCTGCTGCGCACGTTCAACCGGATGTTCGAGCTGTATCCGGGCCAGCGCGCCGAAGGCGAAATCCTGCTGGATGGCGAGAACCTGCTGACCACGCGCACGGATATCTCGCTGATCCGCGCCAAGGTCGGCATGGTGTTCCAGAAGCCGACGCCGTTTCCCATGAGCATCTACGACAACATCGCCTTCGGCGTGCGCCTTTTCGAGCGCCTGAGCAAGGGCGAAATGGACGAGCGCGTGGAATGGGCACTGACCAAGGCCGCGTTGTGGAACGAGGTCAAGGACAAGATCCATCAGAGCGGCAACAGCCTGTCGGGCGGGCAGCAGCAGCGCCTGTGCATCGCCCGCGGCGTGGCCATCAAGCCGGAAGTCCTGCTGCTGGACGAACCCTGCTCGGCGCTGGACCCGATTTCGACCGCCAAGATCGAGGAATTGATCGCCGAACTCAAGAACGAGTACACGGTGGTCATCGTCACGCACAACATGCAGCAGGCGGCGCGCTGCTCCGATTACACGGCGTACATGTACCTGGGCGAACTGATGGAGTTCGGCGAAACCGACCAGATCTTCGTCAAGCCCAAGCGCAAGGAAACGGAAGACTACATCACGGGCCGTTTCGGTTAAGCCGAAGGCGGCGCATGCCGCAAAGGTCCGCCATGCATGTCTGCCGGAGCCCACGGCCAGCTGTCGCGGCGTAGCGCGGCCTGGCGGCGTAGGCGGTCAGCCGCCTGCCCGGCCCGTTATGGGGGTGCGCCGCACTTCGGACAAGTAGATGAGGATCAGCGATACCCATACGATGCCGTAAAGCAGCATGAAGCAGGTGGAGCGTATCCGGACCAGGTCCTGGATGGCGCCGAACAGGATGGGCAGCAGGAAGCCGCCCAGGCCGCCCGCCAGGCCGACGATGCCCGTGACGACGCCCATGTTCGCGGGGAAATCGTCCGCGACGTATTTGAAGGTGGACGCCATGCCGAAGGCGAATACCGCGCCCAGGACGAATGTCAGCGCGATGAAGACCATCAGCGGCGTGTGCAGCTGGAAAGCCAGGGTGCCGTCAAGCGTATGGATGGCGAAATCCGTGGGCGGATAGGACAGCAGGAACAGGCAAATCCATGCCACCCACAGGCCCCACCACGTGACGCTGTGGGCGCCGAAGCGGTCGGCCAATCCGCCGCCGACCGCGCGCAGCACCGATCCGGGCAGCGAGAAACCTGCCGCGAAGGCGGATGCCGCGACCAGCGATATGCCGTACTGGCCTTGCAGGTATTGCGGCATCCAGAGGGACAGCGCCGTGAAGCCGCCGAAAGTGATGGAGTAGTACTGGCAGAGCCGCCACACGCGCGGGTCCCGCAATACCTTGAACGAATCCAGCAGCGAGCCCTGGGTCTTACCCGCGCCGGGGTCGCGCGCCGATGCCAGCCAGAAGATCGCCGCGGTGACCAGCAGGGCCACCGCGTAGGCGCGCGGAACGAAGCGCCAGCCGTAGGCCGCCAGCAGCGATGGCGTGACGAACAGGTTGACCGCCGCGCCCGCGGTGCCCGCGCCGAAGAATCCCATGGCGAAGCCGCGCCGCGCCGGCGGGAAAAAGCGCGCGACATAAGGGGTACCGACGGCGAAGGACGCACCCACGCAGCCCAGGAACAGGCCGATCAGCAGCAACTGCCATAGCGCCGTGGCATAGCTGACGATGTAGACCGGTATCGCGCAAATGACGAGCAGCAGGGTCATGACGGTGCGGCCGCCGAAGCGGTCCGTCCATATGCCCAGCGGCAGGCGCATCACCGCGCCGGTCAGCACCGGCGTGGAGGTGAGCAGGCCGAACTGCGTGTTGTTCAGTTGCAGCTCCTGGCGCAACTGCACGCCGAGCACGCCGAACATCATCCAGACGACGAAGCAGACCAGGAAGGCCAGCGTGCTTGCGAACAGAACCGACCATGCCTGCGCGCCAACCTTGGGTGCGTCGCCGGACACCGGGACGGAAACGGATGGGCCGGCCGGCGCCAGGCTGGCGGTATCGCCGTTGGAGTTCATGATGGGCATCTCGTGAGGGGTGTCCGGGCGGCATGGAACATCGTCATTGGACCAGCGGGCCGTTGGCTCCGCCCAGCGCGATGCCTTCCACGCGGGCCTGTGACGCCAGGATCTGGATGTATTGCCGCGTCGCCTGGTGCCGCGCGCGGGCCTCCAGGAATCGGGCGATGTCCGGCTGTACGGTATCGAAGGGAATCGGCTCGCCATCGACGCGGCGTTCGATCCGGACGATATGGAAACCGAACCGGGTATTGACGAGCCGCGGCAGGATGCCGGTCTCCCGGGTATCGAACAGGGCACGCTCGAATTCCGGCACGCTGTCCCCGCGCAGCAACTGGCCCAGGCTGCCGCCCACGGCGGCGGAGGGACAGTTGGATCGTTCGCGCGCCAGGTCTCCGAACGCGGCGGGTGCTGCCACCGCCTGCGCCAGCGTTTCTTCGGCCTTGCGGCGCAACAGCGCCAGGGGCGCGCGGTCCGTCACGGCCAGGAGGATGTGGCTGGCGTAGACGATGTCGTTGCGGCGAAAGCGCGCGGGATGGGCATCGTAGTAGCGCCGGCAATCGTCGGGCGTGGATCGGGGCAGGGTGAGCTCGCGGTCCAGCATCGCGTCCAGCGCCTCGTCGCCCAGCAGGCCATCGCCGCCGATCAGGCCGAGAGCGGCGGCGCGCTGGCGCAGCAGTTCGCGTATCGCAAGCGCGCGGGCGGCTGCCGCAATGGGATCCCGCGCCTCGCCGTGCGAGGCGCTTTCCTCGGCGATGGCGCCGGCTTCGATGAGATGGCCGTTGACGCGGACCGGACCGGCCGGGGGAGTCGGCGCGGCCTCTTGCGGGGCCTGCGTCGTCGCCCGGGCCGCGGGTTCCGGCATCGCCGGCGGCCCCGCGTCGGGCTGCGGTATCGCCTCTTGTGGGCCGTGCCCGCTGCGGAAGACTTCCACGCTTTCCATGACGTCGTTCATCGTGGCGGCCTCTTAGCGTCTGCGTACCAGTTGGTAAGGCCGGATCAGGTAGGCGACGGACGCGATGCCGCTCCAGATATGGACCATGCGGGTGAAAGGCGAGATCAGAAAGATCGTGAAGCCCAGCAGGATGTGCAACTGGTAGGTAAGGGGCACGCCGGCCAGCAGGCCGGCGATGCCGGGCTGGAAGGTCACGACACCCTTGACGTAGCTGGTCAGCTGCTCGAACAGCACGCCGTCCAGGTGGCGGGTGGACAGCACGACGGTACCCAGGCCCAGCGCCAGCTGTACCCACAGCATCAGCACGACGACGATGTCCGACACCCGGCTGTTGCGGCGGATGCGGTGATCGGACAGCCGGCGCCAGATCAATATCGTCAGCCCGACGATGGCGACGGCGCCGGCCGCTCCGCCGAACACCATGGCCAGCAACTGATGGGCCGATGCATTCAGGAAAGGCGAAACCATCCAGTGAGGCACGAGGAAGCCGACGAAATGGCCGATCACCACGACGAGAATGCCCCAATGGAACAGGTTGCTGCCCAGCCGCAGGGCGCCATGCCGCAGCAGTTGCGAGGAGTCGCTCTTCCAGGTGTATTGCTCGCGGTCGAAGCGGACCAGGCTGCCCAACAGCAGCACGGCCAGGCAGATATAGGGATAGATGCCGAACAGGAAATCGTGCAGGTAGGTGTCCATCGCGAGTCTCCTCGTCTGCGGTGGCGGCCGGCTTCGCCGGCCATGGCCGTCTCAGCGTTGCGGCCGTTTCTCGTGGAATCTGATGGGAACGGCGGCAGGCGTCGCCGCGCCGACGAAGCGCACCGGCTCGTCGGCATAGGCGGCGTCCAGGGCGCCGTAGTGCTCCGCGTCGGGAAGGTCCCCGGCATCGTCGTCGTGGGCCTGGTCCGGCGTCGCGGCGGGTTCGCCTCCGGCCAGCGGCAGCAGCGCCGCCGTGACGAGGCTGTAATGCGTGCCCCGCTTGGCCAGTTGCGCCGTGATCGATTGCAGGATGTCGGCGGTCTCGGCCAGCAGGTCGCGCGCGTCGCGGGGGGGCAGGCGCGATAGGTATTCCAGGAACACCGGCAGGTAGTCCGGCAATTCGCCGTTGCGCAGGTACATGCCCTGGCCTTCGTACATGCGCATCAGGTCCACCATGGCCTGGCCCCGGTCGCGCGACTCCCCGTGCACGTGTTCGAACAGATACAGCGAGGTCGCCCGGCCCCGGTCGAACAAGGCCACGTAGTTTTCCTGCAACGTCAGGAGGTCGCGCTGGGCCAGGTAATCCATGAAGCGCCGCAGTCCGGCGCGGACATCGCGCGGCAGGAACCGCGCCTCGTCCAGGCACGCCCGCAATTCCGGCAGCGCCTGTCGCAGGTCCTCGCCGGGGTAGTCGAGCAGTACCGACAAGGCCGCGTACACGGTGCCGGACGGTGGGAGGGACGAGGCCATGTCAAAGCTCCTGGCGGATCGGGATCTTGCGGTTGTGCTTCTTCGAACTGAACAGGCTCATCTCGGAACGGCCGTCGGAACAGCCGTTGCCGAAGGAGAAGCCGCAGGACGAGCGCAGGTCGAACGCGTCTTCTGCGTACTCGCGGTGCGAAGTGGGGATGACGAAGCGGTCCTCGTAATTGGCGATCGCCAGGTAGCGGTACATGTCCTCCACCTGGGCGACGTCCAGGCCTGCCTGGCGCAGCACCGCGGGGGCTTCGACACCGTCCACGTGCCGGGCGCGCATGTAGGCGCGCATGGCCAGCAGGCGTTCCAGGGCCAGCTTCACGGGTGCTTCCTTGCCGGCGGTCAGCAGGTTCGCCAGATAGCGCAGGGGAATGCGCAGCGCATCCACATCCGGCAAGTAGCCGTTCATACCCAGGTCGCCGCTATTGGCCGCCGCATTGATCGGCGACAGCGGCGGCACGTACCACACCATGGGCAGGGTGCGATATTCCGGGTGCAGGGGGAAGGCGATACGCCAATCGATCGCCATCTTGTAGACGGGTGACCGGCGGGCGCCCTCGATCCACGAGGACGGCACGCCGTCGCGTTCGGCCTGCGCAGCGACCTCCGGGTTGTCGGGGTCCAGGAACACCGACAACTGTGATTCGTACAGGTCCTGTTCGTTCGCCACGCTGGCTGCTGCTTCGATGCGGTCCGCATCGTAAAGCAGTACACCCAGGTAGCGGATGCGCCCGACACAGGTTTCTGAACATACCGTGGGTTGACCTGCTTCGATGCGGGGGTAGCAGAAGATGCATTTTTCCGCCTTTCCGCTGTGCCAGTTGAAGTAAATCTTCTTGTAGGGACAGCCGGATACGCACATGCGCCAGCCACGACATTTGTCCTGGTCGATCAGCACGATGCCGTCTTCCTCGCGCTTGTAGATCGATCCCGATGGACAGGACGCCACACAGGCAGGGTTCAGGCAGTGCTCGCACAGACGCGGCAGGTACATCATGAAGGTGTTTTCGAACTGGCCGTAGATATCCTTCTGTACCTGGTCGAAGTTGTAGTCGTGGGCGCGTTTCTCGAACTCGCCTCCCAGGATTTCTTCCCAGTTGGGTCCCCACTCGATCTTTTCGAGGCGTTCGCCGCTGATCAGCGAGCGTGGCCGTGCGACCGGCATGGCGCGCGCGTCGCCGGCATCCTGCAAATGCGCGTAGTCGAAGGTGAACGGCTCGTAGTAGTCGTCGATTTCAGGCAGGCGCGGGTTGGCGAAGATCTTGGCCAGCAATCGCCATTTGCCGCCCAGGCGGGGTTCTATCTTGCCGTCGGTCTTGCGCGTCCAGCCGCCTTGCCAGCGGTCCTGGTTTTCCCAGTCCTTGGGATAGCCGATGCCTGGCTTGGTCTCGACATTGTTGAACCAGGCGTATTCCATGCCCTCGCGGCTGGTCCATACGTTCTTGCACGTTACCGAGCAGGTATGGCAGCCGATGCACTTGTCCAAGTTCAGCACCATGGCGATCTGAGCGCGGATTTTCATGCGGCGTCTCCTTTATCCGCCGCCGGGCGGACATTCCGCGCGGCGGCCGCCGCGTGGCTGTCTTCGCCTTGCCGCAGTTTGTGCTCGGTGGCCGGATTGATGGGGTCCGGCGGTGCGTCGTCCAGCCAGTCGATGCGCTTCATCTTGCGCACGATCAGGAATTCGTCGCGGTTCGAGCCGACCGTACCGTAGTAGTTGAAGCCGTATGACAGTTGCGCGTAGCCGCCGATCATATGTGTGGGCTTGAGCGCCACTCGTGTGACGGAGTTGTGGATGCCTCCGCGCGTACCGGTGATTTCCGACCCCGGCGTATTCACGATCTTTTCCTGGGCGTGGTACATCATGACCATGCCGGGCGGGATGCGCTGGCTGACCACCGCGCGCACGCAGAGCGCGCCGTTGGAGTTGTAGCCCTCGATCCAATCGTTGTCGACGATACCGATGCGCCGGGCGTCGTCTTCCGATATCCAGATGATCGGACCCCCGCGCGACAGCGTCAGCATCAGCAGGTTATCGGTGTACGTGCTGTGTATTCCCCACTTCTGGTGCGGGGTGATGAAGTTCAACGCGATCTCCGGATTGCCGTTCGAACGCGTGCCCAGCATATGCTCGTAGCTGCCGGTCATGATGGGCGGCTTGTAGACGCACAGGGACTCGCCGAAGGCGCGCATCCAGGGATGATCCTGGTACAGCTGCTGGCGCCCGCTGAGCGTACGCCACGGTATCAGCTCGTGCACATTGGTATAGCCGGCGTTGTACGAAACGTGCTCGGACTCGATACCGCTCCAGGTGGGCGAGGAAATGATCTTGCGCGGTTGCGCCTGGATATCGCGAAAGCGGATTTTCTCGTCCTCGCGCGCCTCGGCCAGGTGGGCGTGATCGATCCCCGTGCTGGCGGACATCGCCTGCCATGCCTTTACCGCCACCGCGCCGTTGGTCTCCGGCGCCAGCGCCAGAATGACTTCCGCGGCGTCCATGGCCGAGTCGATGCGCGGCCGGCCGCGCGAGCCGTTGTCGTCGGGAACGCGGTAGTTCAGTTCACCCAGCAGCGCGACTTCGTCCTTCGTATCCCAACTGATGCCCTTGCCGCCGTTGCCCAGCTTGTCCATCAGCGGGCCCAGCGAGGTGTAGCACGCATAGGTCGCGGGGTAATCGCGTTCCACCACCAGGACCGAGGGCATGGTCTTGCCCGGCACCGGATCGCACTCGCCGCACTTCCAGTCCTTGACTTCGAAGGGCTGCGACAACTCCGCCGGGGAATCGTGCGCGATGGGCGCCAGCACGACGTCGCGCTCAACGCCCAGATGGCCTTCAGCCAATTCCGAAAAACGGCGCGCGATGCCCTTGAATATGTCCCAATCGCTGCGCGACTGCCATGCCGGGTCCACCGCCGCGCTCAGGGGATGGATGAAGGGATGCATGTCGGAGGTGTTCATGTCGTCCTTCTCGTACCACGTCGCGGTGGGCAGGACGACGTCGGAATACATGCAGGTGGTCGACATGCGGAAATCCAGGGTCACCAGCAGGTCCAGCTTGCCGCGCGGCGCCTCGCTGTCGCAGGCCACTTCGCGCGGGCGCACGCCGCCGTCGCCGACAACCTCCCGGCCCTGCACGCCGTGCGTGGTGCCCAGCAGATGCTTGAGGAAATACTCGTGTCCCTTGCCGGACGAACCCAGCAGATTGGAGCGCCAGACGAAGAGATTGCGGGGGAAGTTGGCCGGGTCGTCCGGCGCTTCGCAAGCCATCTTCAGGCTGCCCTGCTGGATCTGTCGAGCGATATCGGCCGCGGCCGTGGCCGGGTCGGCCAGCTCGCGTCCCACCTGCAGCGGGTTGCGGCCCAGTTGCGGCGCGGACGGCAGCCAACCCATGCGTTCGGCGCGCACGTTGTAGTCGATGGGCGCGCCCTGGAAAAGGTTCTTGTCGGCCAGGGGCGATAGCAGCGCGGCCGGGTCCATCGGGTCGTAGCGCCACTGGTCGGTATGCGCATAGAAGAACGACGTCGAGTTCATCTGGCGCGGCGGACGGTGCCAGTCCAGGGCGAAGGCCAGGGCCGTCCAGCCGGTCTGCGGCCGCAGCTTTTCCTGGCCGACGTAGTGCGACCAGCCACCGCCGGATTTGCCGACGCATCCGCACATGATCAGCATATTGATGATCGCGCGGTACGACATGTCCATGTGGAACCAGTGATTGATCCCGGCGCCGATGATGACCATGGACTTGCCCTGCGTCTTCTCGGCGTTCTCCGCAAACTGGCGCGCCACCGTGATGACGTCGGCGCGCTTGACGCCGGTGATGGTTTCCTGCCAGGCCGGGGTGTACGGGATGTCGTCGTCGTAGCTGGCGGCGACGTTGGCGCCGCCCAGCCCCTGGTCCAGCCCGTAGTTGGCGATGAACAGGTCGTAGACCGTGGCCACCAGCATATCGCCGCCGGGCGTGCGCAGGCGCCGCGCGGCGATACGGCGCGCCAGCGTGGAGGCGTGCGCGGTGTTGTTGAAATGCGGATGGTGCTGGTTGCCGAAGTAGGGGAAAAGCACCTCGACGACTTCATCGTGGGCCAGGGTGAAGGACAGGCGCGGCCGCAGCGGTTCGCCTTGGGCAGATTCGGATTTCAGGTTCCATTTGCCGCGGTCCTCGCCGTCCTGCTGGTTCCAGCGAAAACCCGCGGAGCCCGTCGGTACCGCCGGCGCGCCCGTGGCATCGTCGATGACGACGGTCTTCCATTCGGCATTGCTGGCCTGCCCCAGCGCACCTTCGAAATCCGAGGCACGCACCAGCCGCTCGGGCACCAGGCCGCCCTGGTGCGGCACCAGTCGTACCAGACAGGGCATGTCGGTGTAGCGACGGCAGTAGTCGATGAAGTATTCGCTTTGCCGCGCCAGGTGGAATTCCTTCAGGATCACGTGCCCCATGGCCAGCGCCAGCGCGGCATCCGTGCCCTGCTTGGGGTGCAGCCAGATGTCGCCGAACTTGGCGCCTTCCGAATAGTCCGGAAAGATGGAGACGATCTTGGTCCCCTTGTAGCGCGCCTCGGTCAGGAAATGCGCGTCGGGCGTGCGAGTCTGCGGGACGTTGGAGCCCCACATCATGATGAAGGTGGAGTTGTACCAATCCGCCGATTCCGGCACGTCCGTCTGTTCGCCCCAGGTTTGCGGCGACGCCGGCGGCAGGTCGCAATACCAGTCATAGAAGCTCAGGCAGACGCCGCCGATCAGCGACAGATAGCGCGAGCCCGCGGCATAGGACACCATGGACATCGCCGGTATCGGCGAAAACCCCACCACCCGGTCCGGCCCGTGGCGCTTGACGGTGTACACATTGGCGGCCGCGACGATGTCGTTGACCTCGTTCCAGTCGGATCGCACGAAGCCGCCCAGGCCGCGTCGCTCCTGGTAGCCGCGGCGGGCGTCGTCGTCCTCCACGATGGATTGCCAGGCCTCGACGGGCTGCATCGAACGCCGGCGTTCGCGCCACAGCTTGACCAGGGCGCTGCGTACCAGGGGATACTTGAGCCGGTTGGCGCTGTACAGGTACCAGGAATAGGACGCGCCGCGGGAACAGCCGCGCGGCTCATGGTTGGGCATGTCGGGGCGGGTGCGGGGATAGTCCGTCTGCTGGGTTTCCCAAGTGACGATGCCGCCCTTGACGTAGATCTTCCAGGAACAGGAGCCCGTGCAGTTCACCCCATGCGTGGAACGCACGATCTTGTCGTGCTGCCACCGCTGCCGGTAAGCGTCCTCCCATTTGCGGTCTTCATCCGTCACGGCGCCATGGCCATTGGAGAATTCCGTGCGTGATGCGGAGAAATAACGCAGTCGATCGAGAAAGTGGCTCATAGGCCTCCACCTGTCTATGCGTATGCGGGGTACGCTTATTTATTTATGGTGGTGCAGCGTACCTGTAAAGCCACCTGGTTCGCATTGATGGAAGTCAAGCAATCGTTCGACAGCGGGGTTTGATCTCTGTCGATGACATGGGGTACCCGCGTGCCTGGCGTTCACGCCCGATGATGCGGTGCGCAAACATGGTCGTGCGCGTGGGCGGGCGATGGTCAGCAGGCGGTGTGTCGGTATCTCTTTCGCCTTCCGTACAGAAGCGGAAGGCCCCGGAGCAAGGCCTCTGGCTGCCTGGATAGCGGGCTGCGGAGTCTCGGGTACAATGCAGGCCCGTCCGGATTGCGGACGGCCGTCGGGGCGTAGCGCAGCCTGGTAGCGCATCTGCTTTGGGAGCAGAGGGTCGCGAGTTCGAATCCCGCCGCCCCGACCATTCAAATCAAGGACTTACAGTTTTTTTTGCGCTGTAGGTCCTTTTTGTTTTTCCAGCGATGGCGGCGTTGATCGCCTTGGTTCCGGACGCGGCTTCAGTGCGCCGCTCAAGATACCGCGTCCCAGCGCGCGCGGAGCCCGAATGTCAGTGCGCGGTTCTGGCCGCGCGCGGCTTCAATAGCAGAATCATCAGCAGGATGCAGGCCAGCAGTACCGCGGATGCCGAGTAGCGGCTCAAGTCCAGGCCGCCATCGCTGACCGGCTTGTCCAGGAAATCGCCGACGGCGGCGCCGAGCGGCCGCGTCAGGACGAACGCAATCCAGAACAGCAGGGTGCGCGACACGCGCGTCCGGTAATAAGCCACCGCGACCACGATAAGCGCCGCGGCGAACAGCATGGCCGCGCGACCGTAGCCCATGTCCCCCATGCTGGCCGTCCAATCGCCCAGTGCCGTGCCCAGCGTCTGCGAGAACATGATCGTGATCCAGTAGAACGCTTCGGCGACGGGAGAATTGACGGTGCTTACCGAAATCGACCCGAGCGTCCGGTGCCAGGCAAACAGCGAGGCGAGCAGCAACAGCAGCAGCAGGGTCGAGCCGCCCGCATAGCCGATGCCGAGCGAGCGATCGGCGAAATCGGCCAGCGTCGTGCCGAGCGTGGTGGTCGCGATGATGGTCGTCCAGTACAGGAAGGGGTGGAACTTCCTGGACCTGATCTGCGCGGTGACCGCGATCAGGAACAGCACGGCGAACAGCCCCGTGCTGACGAGATAGCCCAGGTTCATCGACATCGATACCGCGTCACCGCCGGTTTCCCCGAGCGTGGTCGCGGCGATCTTGATAAGCCAGAAGCCGAGGACGACCTCGGGGACTTTGGCGAAGGTGGTCTTCGGGTCTGCGTCCATGGCTGTTCGTCCAGTCCTTCCTGATGCGTTGCAGTTGACGGGGCGTTGGCGAGTATGGCTTCGGCCGTGTCGAATTCTCATCGAATTTTTCGTCGGCGATATGTCGTGCGCGGGCGTTGCCGCTGTCGCATCAAAAATGTCCACCGTATGCATTCCGGTCCGAGCGGCGCGCGGCCGCGCGACCGCGTCGCTGCTTAAGGGTCTCTTAATCATTCACTGAAGACAATGCCCGGCGTGGGTTTGCCACACCGCTCGCAAGAGAGGAAGTGCTCGGGAGTTCGCTTTGTTTATCGGTGCGGATTGTTTGTCCTGCCGCGGATGCGGCCGGAATGCTCGTGAAGAGAGGGCGCGATGAATCGGACCCTCTACAGCTGTCTGGCGCGGGCTCTCGCGCCGCTATTGGCCGCGCGTGTGTTGATGCGGGCCCGTTTCGATTCTTCGTACGGCACGGCGATCGGCGAACGGTTCGGGTGGTATCGCGATGCGATGCATACCGGCGCGTTCGCCGGCGGCAGGGCGATGCGCGCGCGGCCGGTATGGGTGCACGCCGTCAGCCTGGGCGAGACCCGCGCCGCGCAGCCGTTGATACAGGCGCTGCTGGATCGCCAGATCCCGGTGCTGCTTACGCACATGACCGCGACGGGGCGCCGCGAAGGCAGCAAGCTGTTTGCCGTCGCGATCGAGCGGGGCCAGTTGCGGCAAGCCTGGCTGCCCTACGATCTGCCCGGCGCCTGCAGCCGTTTTTTCGCGACGATGAATCCCGTCTGCGGCGTGCTGATCGAACGCGAGGTCTGGCCGAATCTGATCCACGAGGCCAATCGGCGTAGCGTTCCGATGATCATGGCCAGCGCGCGGCTGTCGGCGCGTTCGGCGCGGCGCGGCCTGCATGCGGGCAGGGTGCTGCGCGAGGCCTACGCCGGACTTGACATTGTGCTCGCGCAGTCCGAGGCGGACGCGCAACGCCTGCGCGCGGCCGGCGCGCGCCGTGTCGAGACCTGCGGCAACCTGAAGTTCGACTCGGTGCCCTCCGAGCATCAGATGGCGCGAGGCCGTGCCTGGCGAGCCGCGTGGGACCGGCCCGTCATCACGGTGGCCAGTACGCACGAAGGCGAGGAAGCGGAATTCGCGCGCGCGGTCGCGGGACGCGCGGCGGAATTGGGAAATGCGTTGCTGGTCGTCGTGCCGCGCCATCCGGAAAGATTCGACGCCGTGGAAAAGCAATTGCAAGCCTGCGGCCTGCGTGTGGCGCGCCGCACGGCGATAGATCCCTGGCAGCCGCAGCCGGCGCACACGCAGGTGCTACTGGGCGATAGCATGGGCGAGCTGGCGACCTACTATGCCGCCAGCGATGTCGCCATCGTCGCGGGCAGCTTTATCGCCGAAGGCGGGCAGAATCTTATCGAAGCGTGCGCCGCCGGCGTGCCGGTTGTGGTCGGCCCGCATGCGCGCAACTTCCAGCAGGTCACGGATGAGGCCATCGCCGCCGGGGCCGCGCTACGCCGGCCTTCCGCCGGCGCGGCAATCGATGCCGCGGCCGGCTTGCTGGGCGACGTGTCCGCCGGGGCCGCGATGGCGGCCGCCGGCCTGCGCTACGTCGCCAGCCATGCCGGCGTCGTCAGGCGCACCATGATGTGTCTGGAGGCTTTCCTGTCGACCCATGGCGCCGGCGTGGCGGATGCCCTGGAAAACGCGGCCTCGGCGGCGGCTGCCCGCGAGGCGGCCCTGGCGCCGGACCCGATCGGGCCGGCCGGCCGTGCCATGGGCAGCGGCTAGCCCGGCGGCGCCGCTGTGGCGTGGCTTGCCACGCGGGAGGGCGCGGCGTCGATTTCCGGCTGGGTGCGCAGGCCATCGTGGTAGTACAGCACCAGCCGCGCGCGCAGTCCCGGTCCCGGTTCGAGGTTGCTGAGCTGCAATTCCGCCCGATGCCGGTCGGCGACTCGGCGGGCGATGGCAAGCCCCAATCCGGAGCCGTGCGCGGCGGACCCGGCCACCCGATAGAAGCGGTCGAATACCCGTTCGAGCTCGCCCGGCGGGATCCCCGGGCCGCTGTCGGTGACATCGGCCCAGGCGTACTCCTCTTGCCATCCGATGGAAACATCGACGCGTCCGCCCTCCGGCGTGTAGCGGATGGCGTTGTCCACCAGATTGGCCAGCAGTACGGTAATCGCCGCGGGGGCGCCGACGGCGGGAACCTGTCGATGCCGGTCGCGCAGCAATCCCAGGTCGATATTTTTCTGCTCGGCCAGGATCGAGGCGTCGCTGACGACCTGTGTCGCGACCTGGGCAAGATCGAACGCGCCTTCGTTGGGCGTTACCCCGGCATCTTCCCGCGCCAAAGTCAGCAACTGGCGGACGAGATGGATGGTGCGGTTCAGCCGCCCGTCTATCTTGGTCAGCAGCTCGGGATTGCCCTGGAGCGCGCCATCGCGGGCGGCGAGCTGGAATTGCAGTTTGAGGGCGGTCAGGGGCGAGCGCAGCTCATGCGCCGCGTCCGCGACGAACAGCCGCTGGCTGCGCAATGCGGTATCCAGGCGTGCGAGCAGATCGTTCATGCGCGCGACCAGGGGCATGAACTCGCTGGATATGCGATTGTCCAGGCGCAGCGGGTCCAGTACATCCGCCGAGCGCGTGGCGATCAGGTCCGACAGGGTGGTAAGCGGGCGCAGCCCGCGCGTAACGACGAACCACACGAGCAGGATGGCGCAGGGAAAGAGCAGCGCCAGGGGCCATAGCACGCGCGCCGCCAGTTTCAGGGCGAGTTCATTGCGTATGGCGGTCGGCTGCGCGACCTGGACCACGCGGTCGCCGTCCGTCAGGCCGAACGCGCGCCAGCGCCTGCCCTGGAATTCGGCGTCATGGAATCCATCGCCCAGTGGGGGCAATCCGGTGCTCGCCAGGGAGCGGTAGCCGATTTTTCCGGCGGCGTCCCATATCTGGATGGCGATGCCGTCGTCGGCGATGCCTTCGAAGTCGGGAGACTTCTCTATGGCGACGTCCGAGTCCGCGCCATGGGGCAGGGAGATGGCGACGGCATGCAACTCGTAGTCAAAGAGTTCCCCCGCCTCGATTGTGGCGGTACGGAAGATCAGGTAGCCCGCCATCGCACTGACGGCGGCGAAGCCGCAAATCAGCCAGGCGAGCAGCCAGCGTTTCATGGACCTCATGCGCCATGCTCCACCGCCGCCAGGCGATAGCCGACCCCGCGCACGGTGACGATACGTTTGGCGCCCATTTTGCGCCGCAAGCTGTGGATGTAGACCTCGATGGTGTTGCTGCCGACTTCCTCGTTCCAACCGTAGAGTTTTTCCTCCAGCTGTTCCCGGGTGAATACCCGTCGCGGTTCCTCTATCAAGGCATGCAGCAGGGCGAATTCGCGCGGCACCAGGGTGAGCGGCGTGTCGCCCAGGTGGGCCTCGTGCGCCATGGGATCGAGGCGCAGATCGCCATGGACATGGACTGGCATGGCGTTGCCGTGCCGGCGGCGCAGCAGCGCGCGCACGCGGGCCCCCAATTCATCGATATCGAAAGGCTTGACCATGTAGTCGTCCGCGCCGGCGTCGAGTCCGCCGATGCGGTCCGCCACCGAATCGCGCGCCGTCACGATCAGGACGGGTACCCGTCCCCCTCTCTTGCGATAGTCCTTCAGCAGCGCGATGCCGTCACGCACCGGCAAGCCCAGGTCGAGCAGGATCAGGTCATAAACATCGTGTGCCGTGGCCAGTTCCGCCTGCCGTCCGTCCCCCACGCGGTCGACCGCGTAGCCGGCGCGCCGCAGCGCTTCGAACAGGCTTTCCGCGATCATCGCGTCGTCTTCTATCAGCAGTAGTCGCACATCGGCGCTCCGGAACCGGGGCGTCCGTTCGGCCCCGCTGCTTCGACATGGAATTGTGGCGGACGTTCCACCGCGACGGCGCGCGTGTGCCCAGCCGGAAGTCCTCGCGCGGGTGTATGGCGAAATGAAAGGTAGGTAAATGCGCACGGGCGCCGCGCGGCAGGCGGGCGGCGATCCGGACGGCGTCAGCCCCTTGAAGGGAAATCGACATGATTTTTCTTTTCGATGATCCCGGCAAAGCGGGCGAAGGCCCGTCGCGGCTGATCCGGGAAGGGCGGCGCAGTCCATGGCGCAGGAGGCCCGTGGCCGATCCGCGCTACACCCGTTTTCGAGGACGCCGCGGCCTGATCGAAGGGCGTCTCGCCGAGGTATGATCCCCGGCATGCCGTTACTGGAACTGACTCAGCTTTCGTCCCCGCGCCTGTCGCCGGTGGACCTGCGCTGCGAAGCCGGTGACTGTCACGCGGTCCTGGGTCCGTCCGGGTCGGGGAAATCCGTGCTGCTGCGCCTGATCGCCGACCTGGACCCTGGCCAGGGCACGGTCGCCCTGCGCGGTGTCGACCGTGCGCGGATGTCGGCGCCGCAATGGCGCCGGCAGGTGGTGTACTGCCAGGCGGAAGCGGGATGGTGGCATGAACAGGTCGCGTCCCATTTTCCCGATCGCGCCGCGGCGCTTGCCATCATGGCGCGCCTGGGGCTGTCGCCCGACAAGCTGGATGCCATGGTGCACGATCTATCGACTGGCGAACGGCAGCGTTTGGGATTGATACGCGCGTTGCTACTGCGTCCCGCGGTCCTGCTGCTGGACGAGCCGACCGCATCGCTGGACGCGCAGTCCACCTTGCGGGTCGAACAGGAAATCGAAGCCTGCCGGCGCGATGGCGCGGCCGTGCTTTGGGTGACACACAGCGCCGAACAGGCGCGGCGCGTGGCCACGCATTTCTGGAATATGCAGCAGGGACGCCTGGAGCACGCCGGATGAATGTGATTTACCTGAGCGCCTCGGATATCGCGCTGGCCGCATGCCTGGTCGCGCTGGCGGCGCTGATCTCCATGGGCATGCGCCTGGCCCTGCACGGCCAGGTCCTGTGGGCGGCGGCGCGGACGGTCGTGCAGCTTTTGTTGGTCGGGCATATCCTGCGCCTGGTGTTCGCGCATGCATCGGCATGGCTGACCGTCCTGGTGTGCGTGGTCATGATGGCCCTTGCCGCGCGCGAGGTTGCCGCGCGGCCGGCGGTCCGGATGAAGGGACACGGCAATGGCGTCGTCGCGGCGCTTACCGTGATGTCCACCACACTGGTAACGGCCATGTTCGTCCTGCATACCGCGATGCGGCCCGATCCTTGGTACGACCCGCGCTACAGCATCGCGCTGGTCGGGATCGTCTTGGGCAGCGTATTGAATTCCGCAAGCCTGAGCCTGGATACCATCCTGTCCGGCGTGCGGCGCGAACGCGGGGCGATCGAGGCCAGGCTGGCGCTGGGCGCTTCCGCGCGGCAGGCGTTCGCGGGCCTGCTGCGCGAGTCCGTGCGGCGCGGCATCGTTCCCAGCGTCAACCAGATGTCGGCCGCCGGCATCATCACCTTGCCCGGCATCATGACCGGCCAGATCATCGCCGGGATGGATCCCGTGGAAGCCGCCAAATACCAGATCCTGCTGATGTTCCTGCTGTGCGGCGCCAGCGCGCTGGCCGCCATGGGCGCCGCCTATGCGGCCATGCGGCGACTGACGGATACGCGCGACCGCCTGCGGCTGGACCGGCTGCACCCACCCGCCAGCCGCCCCGGCCGCTAACGGCAGCCGACTGTCCGGTCAGGCCGCGCGATCGGAGTTTTCGCGTTTCTTTTCCTGCCCGGTAAGTCGATGAGCCCCGCGCTTCCGTCGTGGCGAATTGCGGGAACATTCGCATGGACGCCCGTACACAAGCTGCTCTTTCTTACAGGCGAGCAGTATGTGCAGCAGGAACCAGGGCGGCGGCGCGAGGGGCCGCCGCGCCACGGCGATGGGCGGGCGAGCGGACGGGCCGGCGTCCGTGCTTGCGGTCATGGGTGGAGGCCGGCGATGCAAAACAGCATGGCGCCTGCGAATCGGCGGCGGCGTCATGGCGGCCAGCCTGCTGCTTCCCGCACCGGCATACGGGCAGGATGGGCGGCCGGCCGGATCGTCGCCGGACGGTTTCCGTACGGGTGAATACCGGGCACTGTGGGCGCTGGAAGCCGTTCATGCCGCCGATGCGTATGCGCTCGGCTACACGGGCAAGGGCGTGCGGGTCGCGGTGATCGACGATGGCGACTTCCTGGACCACGCCGAGTTCGCGGACCGCGTGGGCCCGTGGACGCAAAGCGGACCGAGCCGCTCGGCACCGGCCTGGCGGGTGGGCGGCCACAGTACCGCGGTGTCCGGCGTTCTCGGGGCGGCGAAAGACGGGCGTGGCATGCACGGCATTGCCTACGATGCCAGCCTGGTGCCGATCGCGAACGAAACGATGGCCCGGGCCCAATCGGCCCTGGCGATACGCGATGCCATCGATCGCGGCGCCAGGATACTCAACGGCAGCTACGGCTACGACGTCTTTCCCGACCTGTACGCCGATGACGGCCAGGGGAATATGAAACCGCGCTCGCAGCATATGCAGTCGTTCTATCTGCGGGAAGGCGGCGACGGCTTGGCCGCGCACAGCGACGAGGTAGAGGCCTTGCGCTATGTGGCGGCGCACGATGCGGTCATGGTCTATTCCGCCGGCAACGATTTCGACAGGCATCCGGTCGCGGCGGCGCATCCGGCCAGCACGCCGCTGCTGCCTTATATCCGTCCGGCAAATCATTTCACCGGCGTGTACCGCATCGTCGACGAGGAAAACGTGTTCTACGACCCGCGCTATCGCGCGGAGGATTATGCCGCGCTCGACCCGTCGGATAGCCGCCTGGGCCGCCTGGACTTCGGCGATGTGGAATCCGCGGTAATCGCGGTGGCCGCCGTCGGCCCGTCGAAGCGGATCGCGTCGTACAGCAACCGCTGCGGCGTGGCGTGGCGCTGGTGCATCGCTGGGCCCGGCGGCGACGAGCCGCAGCCCGGCCTATCGTGGGAGTCGTCGGGCATGTATATGCCGCAAACGCACGGGGGCTATTCGGCGGAGTACATGGTCGGTACCTCTTTCGCCTCGCCCATGGTGGCGGGCGCGCTTGCCGTTACGCAGCAGGCATTCCCGTATATGACCATGCGGCAGATTCGCGAGATCGTATTGACCTCTGCCGACCGCGGGGGCCATCTGGCCGACCGCATGGTTTACGGCTGGGGGCTGCTGGACCTGGGCCGTGCGGTAAAAGGCCCGGTGCTATTCGGCGGCGATGGGTTCGCGCCCATCTTCGATGTCGATACGCGCGGCCACGACTCCTGGTGGTTCAACGACATCGACGGGCAGGGAGGACTGACCAAGCGCGGCGCGGGCCTGCTGGCGATGATGGGGCACAACCGCTATACGGGACCCACCAGGGTGAAGGGCGGCACGCTGGCCGTGCACGGTTCGATCGCGCGATCGGCCTTGACGGTGGAGCGCGGCGGTACGCTGGCGGGTTCGGGAACGGTCGGCGACGCGGAAATCTTCGGTACGGTGGCGCCCGGCCAGCCCGGTGCTGCCTTGCGCGTGGCAGGCGATTATGTGCAGCATGCGCAGGGCGTATACCTTGCCGTCATCAGCGCGGATGGTACGTCGTCGGACCGTATCCAGGTGCGGGGCAAGGCACGGCTGGACGATGCGGTGCTGCGGATCGCGGGCCTGGGGCCGCATGCCATCGGGCGGGAATATACGGTGTTGCAGGCCGCCGGCGGCATCCAGGGAAACTATGCGCGGCTGCCCGATCCCTATCTGTTCCTGGACCTGGAACAAGGCCTGCGCGATGCGGACCCCACCCGCTACCGCGTTGCCGTGCGCCGCAACGCGACGGCCTTTGCCTCGGCGGCGCATACGTCCAACCAGCGGGCAGTCGCGCGAGCGCTGGATACGGCGGCCGCCGGCGTCGCGCCTTTTGACCTGACGGTGATGGCGACACAGGTGGACGGCCTGGCGCGCCGCTTCGATCGCTGGTCCGGCGAAGCGCATGCCAGCACCTTGGGCGTTTTGAACACGCAGTCCGCGCAGGCACGCGAAGGCATGCTGGGCCGCGCGCGCGCGATGACGGGCGGTATCGCATCCGCGCAACCGCAGTCTGTCGTCCTGGACGAGACCGGCAAGGCAACATGGGCGCAGTATGTGGGCGTACGCGATCGCGCGTCCGGGGATGGCGAAGCGGCCGGCGTCGATGCCACCCGCTCGGGCCTGTTCTTTGGCGCCGACATGCCGTTGCAGGGCGGCGTGCGCGATGGCGCCCGTCTCGGCCTGATGGCGGGGTATACCGGCGGCGGTATCCGGGTCGGCGATCGCCGCGGCACCGCCAAGGTCGACAGCTACACGCTGGGAGGCTACGGCAGCGCGCCGTTGGGCACGCCCGGCAAAGGCAGCGGCCAGGCGGGCGCCACGCTGCGCTACGGCGCCTCGTACAGCTGGCACGCCGTATCGAGCAGGCGCGATACGGCCGGTCTGCAGACGGCCGCGGGCCGCTACAAGGCGGGTAGCGCGCAGGTATTCGGCGAAGCGGGCTTGCCTTATGCCATGGGTGCCGTCACGCTCGAACCCCATGCCGGTCTGGCCTATGTCGATACGCGCCGCCGCGCCTTCGACGAATCGGGGGACGCTGGCCTGCGCGCCGCCGCCGCCGGGCAGCGGCTGGTGTATTCGACCCTGGGCCTGCGTGTTGCCGGCGGCCGGACCTTGCGGGACGGCACGCGGCTGTCGCTGCGCGGTGGCGCGGGATGGCGGCACGCCTATGGCGAAACGACCCCCATGGCGCGCATGCGTTTCGAGCAGGGCGCCGCTTTCGATGTGCGCGGCGCCCCGCTCGCTCGCGATGTCATGCTGCTGGAGGCGGGCGCCACGCTGCATGCGGATCGCGGAATGCGGTTAAGCCTGGACTACACGAGCCAGGTGGGGCGGGGCGTGCAATCCCACGCCGTAAGTGCGAACGCGGCCTGGATGTTCTGATGGGCCGCGTGCGCGGCGGTATGCGCCTGCTCATGTCGCCCTGCGTCGCGGCATCGCCCGGGTCGCCGCTCAGGCCTCCGGCCCCCTGGGCCTTCCGGCGGCGTGCGCCATCAGGCTGCCGGCGTCGGCTGTCCGTTCGAGTGCCCAGACGCCATCGATGATGGCTTGCGGGTCGCAGCCGGTATTGCCGTAGGCGCAGAGCTCGCGCAGCTTGCGTTCGAGGTCCGTGTCGGCAAGCGGGTTGGAGGCCGACCCTCGCGCCGCGGCGACCCGATGCGCGAAGATGCGGCCGTCGTCCAGCGCGATGCGGACTTCCACCGCATCGATGGCGTAGTGGGGGTCGTCGTGGAAGTGCAGCCGCGTGTCCAGGACATGTGCGCGCGGGTCGGCGACGGCGGCGTCGGAGAACTCGGCCAGGCCGGCGCGCCCATGCAGCAGGCAGGCGGCGACGGCATGCTGGGCACTGACCTGCGATTCCCGCCCCGTGCGTGCGCCGGGGCGATCGGTGCGTTGGCGCAGCAGCGGGTGGCCGTGCAGGTCCACGCGCGCCACGCGCGCCAGGTCGACGGCGCCCAGCGCCGGGTCGCCGCGCAGGGCGAGCACAGCCTCGATCACCGGGTTCAGCACGACGCCGCAAGGGTAGGGCTTGTAGGTGTTGCCGCCCAGCTCCCAGCGCTGGCCCAGTTCGCCGTTCAGTTGCGCCGGGTCCGGGGAATCCGACAGCACCTGCAGGACTCCGCGCGGCCCTTCCAGCGGCTGGTCGGGCCCCGTGTAGCCTTCGCGCGCGAGCAGCGCGGAAAGCAGGCCGTTGCGGGCCGCATTGCCCACCGCGATGCTCTTGGCCATCGTGCCCAGGGTCTCTACCAGGCCGCCGGTCTGGTTGCCGGCGCTGGCCAGGGCCCAGCCGGTACGGCAAGGATCCAGCCCCAGCAGCCGGGCGGCGGCGATGGCCGCCCCGAATACCCCGCAGGTCGACGTGATATGCCAGCCTCGCGTGTAGTGGCCCAGCGTCAGCGCCTTGCCCATGCGGCATTCGATTTCCGCGCCCAGTATGAAAGCGTGCAGCAATTGCGCGCCGGTGATGGAGCGGCATTGCGCCAGCGCGAAGACCACCGGCGCGACCGGCGCGGTCGGATGGATGATGGTGGCGGGGTGCGTGTCGTCGAAATCGAAGACGTTGGCCGCCATCGCGTTCAAGCTGGCTGCGTGCAGGATATCGGTGCGCTTGCCGCGTCCGATGATATCGGCCTGCCCGCCGGCGCTGAACGGCGCGAAGACGCGGGCGGCGATGTCCAGGGTGGGGTCGGTGGCGCCGGCCAGTGCCACCGCGAAGTAATTCAACAGCGAACGCCTCGCTTCATGGCGCACCGTCTCCGGGATGTCTTCCCAGCGCCACTCCGCCCCGAATCTGGCGACGTCCCGTGTCAGGGGGCCGAAGTGGTCCAGGCGGGATGCGTGCGACATATCTGCTCCATGGAGAGGTGCGCGGTACGCGCGGGGTATCGCCTGCGGATCGCCGGCCGCGCGGCGCGTAACGGTGCGCTATCTTGGATGATTGTATGATTGACTGAATATATCACTTCAATGACATTCCAGTAATACAATCATACTTTCATGCTGGACCAGAACATCGACTCGCCCGGGTTTCCGCCACGGGCCGCTGGAGACGAAAACGATCATGGAGAACGATGAGGCGCTTGCGCCATCGCTGCGCGGCAAACGTGCGCTGGTGACCGGGTCGGTGGCGGGACTGGGCCATGCCATTGCCGCCAGCCTGGCCGCGGCCGGCGCGGACGTGATGTTGCATGGCCTCGAACCGCCGCAGGTGGCGCGGGCGGCGGCGGATCGATTGGCGCGCGAAACCGGCGCGCGGGTACTGCTGTCGCGCGCGGACCTGACCGACGTCGGCCAGATCGAGGCGATGATGGCCCAGGCCGAGGAAGAGCTGGGCGGTATCGATATCCTGGTGAACAACGCCGTGGTCCGGCATTTCGCGCCGGTGGACCAGCTGCGCACGGAGCAGTGGAACGAGGCCCTGGCTGTCAACCTGTCGGCGGCTTTCCATGCCGTGCGGCTATCCCTGCCCGGGATGCGCGAACGGGGCTGGGGCCGCATCGTCAATATGTCCTCCGTCTACGGCGCCGGCGCCACTCCGGACAGGATCGCCTACATCACGACCAAGACGGCGCTGATCGGCATGACGCGCGCCATCGCCATCGAAACCGCGCGTACCGGCGTGACCTGCAACGCGTTGATGCCCGGCACGGTACCGACGCCGCCCATCGTGGAACGGATCGCCGGTATCGCCGCCAGTCGGGGCATCTCCGAGGCGGAGGCGGCGTCGGATTACCTGCGGGCACGCCAGCCCACCGGCCGTTTCGTGGCGATGGAAAGCGTCGCCGCGATGGCGATGCTGCTGTGTTCGACGGCCGGGGCCGACATCACGGGCGCCATGTTGCCCGTCGATGGCGGCTGGACGGCCGCGTGAGCGGCCCGTCCGCATGAATGGCGCCGCGGTCCCGCGGGCGCAAGCACCTGTACCTATCGCAATGAATGGAGACGACGATGAACGATAAGGCAAAACCCCATCTGGGCTTCGTGGGCATCGGCCGCATGGGAACGCCCATGGCGCGGCGCCTGCTGGAAGCCGGTTTCCCGCTAACGATCCACGACAGGCAGGCCGAGGCGGTACAGGACCTGGTGGCGCTGGGTGCCCGCGCCGCGGACACACCGCGGGCGGTGGCCGACGCGGCGTCCATCGTGCTGGTCTCGTTGCCGAAACCGGATATCGTCACCGAGGTCGCGCTGGGGGCCGAGGGGCTGATGCATGGCAAGGCGGTACGCATCGTCGTCGACCTTTCGACGTCGGGCGCCCAGGCGGCGCAACGCCTGGCGCGAGGCCTGGGCGAACACGGGATCGCGTCGGTGGATTGCCCGGTCAGCGGGGGAATAGGGGGCGCGGCCAAGGGCACCCTGGCCTTGATGCTATCCGGGCCGAAGGAGGCCTGCGATACGCTGGGTCCGGTGCTGGAGGTATTGGGAAAGTCCTTCTACATCGGCGAACAGCCCGGGCTGGCGCAGACCATGAAGGTGATCAACAACCTGGTCTCGGTGACCGCGCTGGCGGTCACGTCCGAAGCGCTGGTGATGGGCGTCAAGGCGGGACTGGACCCGGACATCATGGTGCAGGTCATCAATTCCGGATCGGGTCGCAGCAACTCGTCGGAAGACAAGATTCCGAAGTACGTCCTGAGCCGCAGCTTCGGCTTCGGCTTCGCCATGGGGCTGTCCGCCAAGGATGTCGGCCTGTGCCTGGCGGAAAGCGAGGCGATCGGCGTACCGCTGCGCGTCGGCCGCGCCGTGCGCGAGCTGCTCGATGACGCGGTGGCGCGCCTGGGCGACCAGGCCGACATGACCGAGATCGTGCGCCTGGCCGAGCAGGCCGCGGGCGTGGAGGTCCGCGGCAAGGCGGCGGGCAAGGGCTGAGGCACGGCATGCGTGCCGGCCGGCAATAAAAAAACCACCACGAGGAGACTGCTTTGACCCGTTCTGAACGATTTCGCGAACTGCTCAGGAAACCGCCGTTCGTCTGCATGGGGGCCCACGACGCCGTGACCGCCATGCTGGCCGAACAGGCCGGCGCGCCGGCCATTTATGTCAGCGGCTTCGTCGCGTCGGCCATCGTGGCCGGCAAGCCGGACGTGGGGCTGTTGTCGCAGACGGAGATGTTCGACCATATCCGCCGCATCTGCCGCGTGACCAGCATCCCCGTGTTCGCCGACGCCGATACCGGCTACGGCGGTGTGCTCGATGCCCAGCGCACCATCCAGCTGTGGGAAGAGGCCGGAGCCTCCGTCCTGCACCTGGAAGACCAGGCGGTGCCCAAGCGGTGCGGGCACTTCGCCGGCAAGCAACTGGTTTCCAAAGAGGAGATGACGCAGAAGCTGCGCGCCATGCTGGACGCGCGCACCGACCCGAACTTCTTCGTCGTGGCGCGCACCGACGCGATCGCCGTCACGGGGCTTGCCGATGCGCTGGATCGCCTGGAGGCGTATTCGGAGACCGGCGTCGACGGCCTGTACGCCGACGCACCGGAAAGCGTCGAACAGATGCGAGAGATCGTGCGCCGGTTGAAGCCGCTGGGCAAACCCATCCTGTTCAACATGGTGCGATCCGGCAAAAGTCCCTATCTGTCGCTGAAGGAGATCCACGATATCGGCTTCGACTATGCGCTGTGCCCGGTCGAACCCATGCTCGCCATGCACAAGGCCGTCAAGGAAATGATGGAGACCTTCATGCGCGAAGGATGCTCCACCAACGCCATCGCGGACCGCCTGACGTCCTTCGAGGACTTCAACGGCTTCGTCGGCCTGGATCGTATCGCGCGGGAAGAATCCCGCTATGCCGTCCAGGGTTTCATTGGAGACAAACCATGAAGCAACGTATCATCGCAGCGTTCATCGCCTCCACGCTGGGGTTCATCGGTACGGCGGTACAGGCCCAGGCCGACAGTTTCCCGGACAAGCCCGTGACCCTGGTCGTGCCATATTCGCCGGGCGGGGGCAGCGACAATATCGCGCGCGCCGCCGCGAACTTCCTGTCGCAGTACTGGAAGCAACCCGTCATCGTCGAGAACAAGCCCGGCGCGGACGGCATGATCGCCACCCGGCAGGTCATGCGGGCAGCGCCGGATGGCTACACGCTGCTCATCTCGATCCCGGCCATCGCGGCGCTGAAGTACATCAACAAGGCGATGGACGCCGATCCGCTGGTGGAATTGCGTCCCGTCAGCATGCTGGCATCGGGTCCCACCGGCATCGTCGTGAAGGGCGGAACCGACATCCGGACGATCGACGATCTGAAGAAAGCGTGCGCCAAGAGTGCCGCGCGCTGCAGCTGGGCCAGCGGCGAGCCGTTTACCTTGCTGGCGGGGACGGGGCTGGTGGAGAAAATGGGCCTTAAGGACATGACCAACGTGCGCTATGCCGGCACGTCGGCGGCCGTCAATGACATCATCGGCGGCCGGGTCACGATGGTCGTCACAGGGCTCTCGTCCGTGGTGCCGCATCACAAGGCCGGCACCATGAAAATCCTGGCACTCAGCAGCGACAAGCGGCTGCCGGAAGTCCCGGATGTCCCCACCTATGCCGAGAGCGGCCTGGGCGACGTGGATTTCACCAATAACTGGTATGGCATCTTCGTTCCGGCAAAGACGCCCGATGCCGTCGTCGGCAGGATTGCGGACGGCATGCGCCTGGCCGCCAGGGATCCGCAAGTCCTGAAAGTGCTGCAGCCGCTGTTGATCCAGCCGGTGGGAAGCTCGCCGGAGGAATTCGCCGCGACCGTCAAGCGCGCGCAGGCCACCGTCGACAAGCTGTCCAGCCACCTGACCCAGTAGCGTTCTCGCTGCCGCGAGGGAAGGCGCCCGGGGCGGCGGCCGATCTTCAATAAATCTCCTTTTTTCGCGGTGCGCGCGTCGGGACACGCGCACCGCGGATGCCCGTCCGCCCGCCGGCGGACGATTCAGTTTCGTGAAAACAAAAGTTCACGGACTCGTCATCGGCTCGTGTTGAAGTTGCGCTCGATTCATGGCCAGCGCTGTTGCGCCGGCATCCATCAAAACGAAGAGAGCTCGACATGACGACCACACGACGCCTTCCTTTCAAGCAGCTGATCGCCGCGGCCACCCTCGCCGTAAGCTGCGGCGCGCACGCCGCCCAGACCAACCTGCTGGAAACCGGCTCCACGCTGCTGTATCCGCTGTTCAATCTGTGGGTGCCCGCGTATACGCAGGCCAATCCCGATGTGAAGATCACCACACAAGGGACGGGCAGCGGTACCGGGATCGCGCAGGCGATCTCGGGCGTGGCGCAGATCGGCGCTTCCGACGCATACATGAGCGATGCGCAGATGAAGCAGAACCCGAACATCGTCAACATCCCGCTGGCGATTTCGGCGCAGACCGTGAACTACAACCTGCCCGGCCTGAACGGTACGCATTTGAAGCTGGACGGGCCGGTGCTGGCCGGCATCTATGACGGTTCGATCAAGAACTGGAACGATGCGAAGATCGCCGCGCTGAATCCCGGCGTGCAGCTGCCCGATCATCCCATCGTCACCATCCATCGGGCCGACGGCAGCGGCGATACCTTCATCTTCACGCAGTATCTGGCGTTCACCACGCCGGCATGGAAGAATGCCGCCGGCTACGGCACGTCGGTGAGCTGGCCCGCCGTGCAGGGCGCGGTCGGCGCCAACGGCAATCCCGGCATGGTCCAGGCCGCCCAGCAAACCCCGTATTCCATCGCCTATATCGGGGTGAGCTTCCATCAGCAGATCGACGAGGCCGGCCTGGGCACCGCGATGCTGAAGAACCATTCCGGAAAGTACCTGCTGCCGACCACCGCCACCGTCAATGCGGCGGCCGCCGCGATGGCCGCGAAGACGCCCAAGGACGAGCGATTGAGCCTGATCTTCGCGCCGGGCGAGAACTCCTACCCCATCGTCAACTACGAGTACGCCATCGTCAATACGCACCAGGCCAACGCCGCCGCCGCCAGCGCCTTGAAGCAGTTCCTGAACTGGAGCATCAGCGCGACCGGCGGCAATTCCGATCAATACCTGAACGCCGTGCGCTTCGTGCCGCTGCCGTCCAAGATCGCCGACCTGAGCCGCGACCAGATCCTGAAGATCCAGTAACTGCCCATAAGCCGCCCATGCCGGATGACGTCGCGACGTCATCCGCGCGGGGCGGCGCCGGCGTCCTTTCATGCGACTCTTCCGTATCGGTCTTGGATGCTTCGCCGCGCTCGTGCCGCTGGCGCTGTTGTCCCTGTTCGTCTTCCTTGCCGTCTATGCGTGGCCGGCGATCCGCTTCAATGGCCTGCATTTCCTGGTCTCCGATACCTGGAGCCTGGGCAATCTGTACGCCGATCCCGTGATGCGGGATGGACAGGCGGTCCCGGCCGGCGCGCATTACGGCATCTGGGTGTTTATCGTCGGTACGCTGGCCAGCTCCGCCATTGCGCTGGTCATCGCGGTGCCCATGGGGATCGGGGTGGGGCTGTTCGTCTCCGAATACACGCCGCCGGCGGTGCGCCATGTCTTCGCGCAGATCGTCGAGGTCCTGGCCATGGTCCCCAGCGTCGTCTACGGCCTGTGGGGCCTGGAAGTGCTGGCGCCGCTGGTCTACAGGAACATCGCGCCCCTGATCGCCAAGGTCTTTTTCTTCGTTCCGTTCCTTTCGGCGCGCGCCGGCTCCGGCTATGGCCTGTTGACGGCCGGCCTGGTCCTGGTGCTGATGGTGCTGCCCGTCATTTCGAGTACCTTGCTGGAAGCCATGCAGCGGGTGCCGCGCGAGCTGCGCGAATCGACCATGGCGCTGGGCGCCACGCGGACCGAAATGGTGCGCAAGATCCTGCTGCCGGCCGTGCGCGTGCCCTTGATCGGCTCCGCGATGCTGGCCATGGGGCGGGCGCTGGGCGAGACCATGGCGGTACTCATGGTCAGCGGCGGGGCGCTGAACTATCTGCCCAATACCCTCTACAGCCCCATCACCAGCATGGCGGCCTTCATCGCCTCGCAGCTGGACAGCGCCCTGCAGGACCCCAGCGGCATGGCCGTGCGGTCGCTGGCGGAGATCGCGTTGGTTCTGCTGGTCATTTCGGTCATCGTCAATGTCATCGCACGCCTTCTTACCCGACACGCTCTCGCCGGCGCCAACGCGTGAGCGCTTCCCCGCCATGGCGGCCGCGCGCCGTCGCGGCGATGCCGTCTTCACACTGCTGTGCCTGGTGGCATTCGCGCTGGTGGTCCTTCCGCTGGCCAGCATATTGTGGACGGTGTTCGCGCGCGGCGCCGACGCGCTGACCTGGAGCGTCTTCACCGAAGTCACGAACGGCATCAGCGGCGGCCTGCTGAACGCGATCGAAGGCACGCTGGTGCTCAGCCTGGGCGCGCTGGCGTGGGCCGCGCCGGCCGGCGTGGCGGCCGGCATCTACCTGGCCGAGCACGGCCACGGCGCATGGGCCGCCATCGTGCGCTTCCTGGCGGACGTGCTGGTGGGGGTGCCTTCCATCGTGTTGGGCTACGTCAGCTACATCACGATGGTGGTCTGGCTGGGTTGGCAATTTTCCGTCCTGGCGGGCGTGATCACGCTGGGCGTTCTGGTGCTGCCCTACATCGTCCGCTTCACCGAGCTTTCCATGCGGCAGAATCCGCCGGCGCTGCGCGAGTCCGCGTACGCGCTGGGTTGCCGGGAATACGTCGCCACGCTGCGCATCCTGCTTCCCGCCGCGCGCTCCGGCGTCGTTACCGGCATTCTGCTGTCGCTGGCGATCTCGGTGGGCGAGACCGCGCCGCTGATCTACACCGTCGGGTGGTCCAACTATCTGTGGACCGGCAGGCTGACGCAGGAGCCCATCGGCTACCTGACCTATGTCATCTGGAGTTTCATCAACCAGCCGTTTCCTTCGGCGCATGCGCTCGCCTATGCCGCGGCGGTGCTGGTGGTGGCGGTGGTGCTGGCCATCAAAATCCTGGCCAGGGTGCTGTTGCGCAGGCGCGGTGGCTGACGATGCGGCCGCCGCGTGGCGAATGTTGCGGTTTCGTGTCGGCTCGCGCGCGCGCGGGAATATATATGAGACGTATGACCGGACGTTGTCACCTTGCCATCATTTTCCGCGCCTAAAGTAGATCGCGATTCGCCATTGCCTTACTCCACCCGTCCATTTCCCGCCCATCATGAAACTCCTGAAAATCTCCGCCACCCTCGCGCTCTTCTGCGGCCTGGCCAACGGCGCGCACGCCGCCGGCACCTGTCCCGTGGATGGCCCCGTCCGCTTCGGTGTCGAGCCCTACGAGTCCTCGCAGCGCCTGCTGCCCGTGTATACCGACCTGGCGAAGCTGATAGGGAGCAAGATCGGCTGCGACGTGACGCTCTACCTCGCGACGAGCTACAACGCCGAGATCGAGGCCATGCGCAACAAGAAGCTGGAGTTCGCGCAGTTCGGCCCGCTGGGCTACGTCCTGGCGCACCAGGTGGCGCAGGCGCAGGCCGTCGCCAGTTTCGTCGGCCCGAACGGCAAGCCGGCGACCTACTATGCCTCGATCGTGACCTGGCCCGGCTCGGGCATCTCCACGATCGCCGACGTCAAGGGCAAATCGTTTGCCTATTCGGATCCGGCTTCGACTTCGGGCCACCTGTTTCCCGCCTACGGCCTGCGCAAGAACGGTATCGATCCGGATCATGGCGTCAAGGCGATCTACGCGGGCAGCCATACCGCTTCCTACGAGGCACTGCGCAACCACAAGGTGCAATCCGGCGAGCTGAACAGCGAAGAGATTTCCAGCGCCAAGCTGCACAACGAATACGATCCGAAGGGCTTCGTGACCTTGTGGAAATCCGATGAGATTCCTCTGGATCCGCTGGTGGTGCGCGGCGACCTGCCGGCGGACTTCAAGGCCAGGCTGACCGCCGTCCTGCAATCGCTGGACTTCCGCGAATTGCCCGAGGCCGACCAGAAGTTCCTGGCCGCCAACGCGACCCCCGCGCTGAAGACGGTGCCGCAGACGGACGATTCCTACAACCTGATCCGCGATCTGGTATCGACGCTGAAAATAGACCTGACCAAGCTATGAGCCTAGGACACGCAACCCCTATGGAAATGGCCCTGGACGCTACGCTGCTGGGCTCCGGTCCGGGCCCCTCGGCGTTCGAGCGGTCCATGGCCGCGGATCGCCACGGACGCCTGACGGTGCGCGAGCTCTCGATGCGCTATGCCGATGGGCATCTGGCGCTGGATCGCTTCGACCTGTCGGTGCGGGCCGGCGAGATGGTGGTGATCCTGGGCAGCAACGGCTGCGGCAAATCGACCTTCATGAAGTGCGTGGTGGGCCTGAACCGGCCCACCGGCGGCTCGGTCGAGGTTGCCGGACGCGATCTCGCGACGTTGACGGGCAAGGCGCTGCGGGCAGCGCGCATGCCGATCGCGTTGATTTCGCAGAACGCGAACCTGGTCAAGCGCCGCAGCGTCCTGGCCAATGTCTGCGCCGGCACGCTCGGACGGCATCGCACCCTGGCCTCGATGTGCGGCCGGATACCGCGCGTCGAGGTCGAACCGGCGTTGGGTTTCCTGGATGAAGTGGGCTTGCTGCACCTGGCAAGCCAGCGGGCGGGCACGCTCTCCGGCGGCCAGGCGCAGCGCGTGGCCATCGCGCGCGCGCTGGCGCAGCGGCCCCATGTGCTGTTGGCCGACGAACCCGTCGCCAGCCTGGACCCGGAAGCCGCCGACGAAGTCATGCGCCTGCTGCGCCGCCTGTCCACCGACGACGGGCTTGCCGTGGTGTGCGTCCTGCATCAGCCGGAGCTCGCGACGAAGTACGCCGACCGCCTGGTGGGCCTGCGGCGCGGCCGCATGCAGTTCGACGATCCCGCATCCCGGGTATCCATGCAGCGCATCTCCAGCCTCTACGCTTCCTGATTGCCATCCATGTCCCGCGTCCTGCCCGCTTCCGGCCCGTCCCCCGTCCTGTCCCGGACACGTACCGTCTATCCGGCCCTGCTGGCGATCCTGCTGATTGCCGTGTTCGTCCAGGCCTGCATCGTCGTCCAGGCACGGCCGCAGGACCTGATCACCGGCGTGCATGGCATGGCCGACATCCTTGCGCGCTCCCTGCCGCCCGCCTTCGACCAGTTCATGCCCAGCCTGCAGCCGGCGCTGGAAACCGTGGACCTGGCCATCTTCGGCACGGTGTTCGGCGTCTTGCTGGCCTTCCCGCTGGCCGTGCTGGCCGCCGCCAACGTGACGCCATCCCGACCGCTGTACGTCGCGGCGCGGACGGTAATCGGCGTATGCCGGGTGGTGCCCGACCTGGTGTGGGCCTTGCTGTTCGTGACGGCGGTGGGGCTGGGACCCTTCCCGGGGGCCCTGGCGCTGGCCGTTCATTCGGTGGGGATGCTGGGCCGCCTTTTCGCCGAGGTGATAGAGGACATGGATATGGGCCCCGTCGAGGCCTTGACGCTGACCGGCGCGAGCCGGATGCAGGTGTTCACGCACGCGGTGGTGCCGGGCGTGCTGCCCTCGCTGCTGGGCATCAGCCTGTTCCGCTTCGACGAGAACCTGCGGTCTTCGCTGGTGCTGGGTTTCGTCGGGGCCGGCGGCATCGGCTTCCAGCTGCTGACGGCGATGAACCTGTTCCAGTACCAGACGGTCTCGTTCCTGCTGGTGATGACGTTCGTGCTGGTGGTCTGCGCCGAACGCATGTCCGCCTTCCTGCGCAGCCGCGTGAGTTGACCGTTCCGGCCGGCTGCCCTTGGCAGCCGTCCCGTCCCACGGCGATACTACGCCTCAACGATGCGATGCGGGGAGGCAGCGCTTATGTGGTTCGTCGATCGAATGGTCTGGCCGGCGCTGGCCGGTATATGGGCCCTGCGCCTGTTCGCCATGGCTGCGATGCCCTTCGTGGATACGTCCGAACCGCGCTATGCGGAGATCGCCCGGCTGATGGCGGCATCGGGCGATTGGATTACGCCCTGGTTCGCGCCGGACGTGCCATTCTGGGGCAAGCCGCCGCTGGCCTTCTGGATGCAGGCGCTGTTCATCAAGATGTTCGGCCTGTCGGAATTGGCCATACGGCTGGCATCGCTGCCGCCCATGATCGGCATGCTATGGCTGGGCCATGTGCTGGCGCGCCGCATGATATCGCGCGACGCGGCGGTGTGGTGGCTGCTGATCTTCAGCACCATGCTATTGCCGGCGGCGACGGCGGGCGCGGTGCTGACCGATCCCTATCTGGCCTTCGCCGTTACCTTGAGCATGGTGTCGTTCCTGCTGGCGCGGCACACGGCCGGGCGGGGCTGGGGCTATGCCTTCTTCGCTGGATTGGCCATCGGACTGTTGGCAAAGGGCCCGGTCGCCGTGGTCCTGGTGGCGGGCGCCATTGTTCCCTGGCTGCTGTGGTGCCGGCTCTTCGCTCCCGCGGACGCGCGCCCCGCGCGGCGCCTGCCCTGGATCGGCGGCATACTGCTGGTCGCCGTGCTGGCGCTGCCCTGGTATGCCGCCGCGGAACTCAAGACGCCCGGCTTCCTGCGTTATTTCATCCTGGGCGAGCACTTCTACCGCTTCGTGGATCCCGGATGGAAAGGCGATATGTACGGCTCGGCCCATGACAGCGCCTACGGGGCCATCTGGCTGCAATGGCTGGTCGCGTCGCTGCCCTGGGGCATCCTGGGATTGCTGGCGCTTGCCTGGCGCTGCCGGCGCTGGACTACCGTCCGCGAGCGCCTGCCCGCGGTCCTGCGCGACACGCGCTGGACCTACCTGCTGGCCTGGTCGCTGGCGACGCCCCTGTTCTTTACTTTCTCGGGCAATATCCTTTGGACCTATGTGCTGCCGGCGCTGCCGCCGGTGGCGCTGTTGATCGCCGCCGCCGTGCCCGCCGCATCCCGGCCGGCCATGCGCAGGGCCATTCTGGCCTGCGTGGCGGTGGTGCCGCTGGCTTTCGCGGTGGTGGCGCTGGCGGCGATCCTCAGTCCCGAACGGTTCAAGACGGAGAAAGGCCTGGTGGCCAAGGCCGCCTCCATGCAGGCGCCCGGCGAACCCCTTTACTTTGTCGGGCGCGTGCCGTTTTCGGGGCGGTTCTATTCGCGCGGCACCGCGCGGGCCGTCCCGTTGGAGCGGCTGGGCGATGTCATCGCGCCGGCGGGCGGCCGGGTTTTCGTGGCGGTTGCGCGCGACGACGAGGGCGAAGCCGTCGCCCGCCTGCCGCGCGACGCGCGCGTCGTCCACGTCAGCCGGCTGCGCCTGTTGTTCGTGACGGGCGAGCCGCGCGGCGCGCCTTAGCGCCGCCGGGGCCTAGGACGCGGCATCCGCCAGCGTTTCGACGACATCCCCGTTGAACCGCGCGCGCCAGGTGCGCAGGCGGTGTTCGGGATATTCCACGCAGAGTCCATCGCGCAGGCGGAAATGCTGCTTGTACAGGGGCGAGGCCACCACCAGCTCTCCTCCCAGGTGGCCGACGATGCCCCGGCCCAGTACGTTGGCGCCGGACTTCGGATCGCGGTTGTCGATCGCGTACAGGGTCTGGCCTTCGTTGCCGGGGACGTAGAACAGGGCGATCTGGGCGTCGTCGACCAGGGCGACGACGCCGGAGTTGCCGACCAGGTCGCGGCGGTGGCAGACGGGGCGCCAGCCGGCCTGGGGGGTATCGGGTGCATGCATCAGGCGATCTCCTCGACGATGGGGATGGCGCGGATTTCATCCGGCCGGGCCGGCCGGGGCTGGCCGCGCTCCTGCACGAAGCGGATGTCCGGGTCGGCACGCCGGTCGTTCACGAAGGTGCGGAAGCGCTTGAGTTTTTCCGGGTCTTTCAGGGCGTTCGCCCATTCGCATTCGTAGCGGTCGACGACCAGCTGCATCTGCGCTTCCAGTTCGGCGCCCAATCCCAGGCTGTCGTCGATGATGACGGCCTTCAGGTAGTCCAGGCCGCCTTCCAGGGAGTCGCGCCATACCGACGTGCGCTGCAGCTTGTCCGCGGTACGGATATAGAACATCAGGAAGCGGTCGATATAGCGGATCAGGGTGGCGTCGTCCAGATCGGTGGCGAACAGCTCCGCATGGCGCGGCCGCATGCCGCCGTTGCCGCACACGTACAGGTTCCAGCCCTTTTCGGTGGCGATCACGCCGACATCCTTGCTTTGCGCTTCCGCGCATTCGCGCGTGCAGCCGGACACCGCGAACTTCAGCTTGTGCGGCGCGCGCAGGCCCTTGTAGCGGTTTTCGATGTCCAGGGCCATCCTGACGCTGTCCTGCACGCCGTAGCGGCACCAGGTGCTGCCCACGCAGGACTTCACCGTGCGGGTGGCCTTGCCATAGGCGTGTCCGGTCTCGAAGCCGGCGGCGATCAGCGCCTCCCAGATGTCGGGCAGCTCGTGCAACTGCGCGCCGAACAGGTCGATGCGCTGGCCGCCGGTGATCTTCGTGTAAAGGTTGTACTTCTTGGCGATGGACGCGATGGCCAGCAATCCGTCCGGCGTGACTTCGCCGCCCGGGATGCGCGGCACCACCGAGTACGTGCCGTTCTTCTGCATGTTGGCCATGAAGGTGTCGTTCGTATCCTGCAGCGGGACCAGGCTGGGATCCTGGATGGGCCGGTTCCAGCAGGAGGCGAGGATGGAGGCGACGGCGGGCTTGCAGATGTCGCAGCCTATTTTGCCGCGTCCGTGGCGCGCCAGCAGCTCCTCGAAGCTTTCGATGCCTTCGACGCGGACCATGCCGTAGAGCTCTTGCCGCGTGTATGCGAAGTGCTCGCACAGGCTTTTGTCGACCGCCACGCCACGGCGCGACAGTTCATGTTCGAAGACCTGCTTGAGCAGGGCGGAGCATCCGCCGCAGCCGGTGGATGCCTTGGTGCAGGACTTGATGGATGCGAGGTCCGTACAGCCATCGTCGATGGCGGCGCAGACCGCGCCCTTGCTGACGTTGTGGCAGGAGCAGATGGTGGCGGTGGCCGGCAGGGCGTCCGGCCCCAGCGCGGGCGCGCCTTCGCCGGCCGGCAGGATCAGGCTGGCGGGATCGGCGGGTGGCGCGATGCCGTTTTGCGCGTATTGCAGCAAGGTGTCGTAATAGCTGTTGTCGCCCACCAGTACCGCGCCCAGCACGCGCTTGCCGTCGCCGGAAACGACCAGGCGGCGGTAGCTGGCGCCGGCTTCGTCGATGTAGCGATAGCTGACCGCGCCGGCAGTCTTGCCATGGGCATCGCCGATGGAGCCGACGTCCACGCCCAGCAGCTTGAGCTTGGTCGACATATCCGCCCCGCTGAAGGGTTGCGCATCGCCGCCGCACAAATGGGCCGCGGCCGTGCGCGCCATCTGGTAGCCCGGCGCCACCAGGCCGAACACCATGCCGTTCCACAGCGCGCATTCGCCCACGGCATAGATATGTTCGTCGCTGGTGCGGCAATGGTCGTCGATGACGACGCCGCCGCGTTCGCCCACCGCGAGGCCGGCGGTACGTCCCAATCCGTCGCGCGGCCGTATACCCGCAGAGAACACGACCAGATCGGTTTCCAGCGGCTCGCCTTCCGCGAATCGCATGCTGTGGCGATAGCGCAAGCCGGGCTTGATCGCCTGCGTGGAGCGCGACAGGTGCACGCTGGCGCCCAGCGCCTGGATGCGCGACTTCAGCGCGGCGCCGCCGAAATCGTCCAGCTGCACCGGCATCAGGCGCGGCGCGAACTCCACCACATGCACTTCCAGGCCCAGGGTCTTCAGCGAGTTGGCGGCTTCCAGGCCCAGCAGGCCGCCGCCCACGACCACGCCGCGGCGGGCGCCGGCGGCCGCCTCGCGGATCAGGTCCAGGTCGTCCAGGGTGCGATACACCAATCCGGCCGTGCCTTCGGCGCCGGCCACGGGCGGCACGAACGGAAAGGAGCCCGTGGCCAGCACCAGCTTGTCATAGGGCTGGCGGCCTTCATCCGTGACGATCTCGCGATTGCGGCGGTCGATTTCCTGCACGCGCGTACCCAGGCGCAAGGTCACGCCGGGACGCTCGTAGAAGGCCGCATCGCTCATCGCCATGGATTCCGCGTCGCGCCCGGCAAGGTATTCCGACAGGTGCACGCGATCGTAGGCGCGGCGGCTTTCCTCGCCATAGACAAGGATGCGATAGCGGTCGAGCGCGCCTTGCTCGATCAGTTGTTCGACGAGATGATGGCCGACCATGCCATTGCCGATCACGACCAGGGTTTGGGCGGGATGCGTGGGATGCGCTGCGTTCATGGGTGTCACCGGGGCGTAGGCATTGCGTTTTCGAAAGACAAAAAGGCGCCGACGACCGCGAGGTCGAAGGCGCCTTTGCCTGTGATGCTCAAGTTGTAATGCCGGGTCCGTTCCCGGCCCTACAACCGAAGCAATATGCATGCCATGTGCCGTGAGCCGCGCGGCAGGGGCGTCGCGGCCGTCATGCGCCATCGTGGTGCCGAATGGCGTGCATGGCGCACGGGTTTGGGGCGGGGGAGCCGTCACTACCCGCTACGGGATATCCCCGTCCAGGATGAACGGAGAGACGTCCGGGTGCAGCGCGTGGATATAGCGGCGGCAGGTGCGCATGTCGCCGCTGTAGTCGCTGCCCTGGACGATATCGTCTGGCCCGACGCGCAGCCTGACGGTGCAGTGGGCCTGGACGATGACGGGCGTCTTGACGTCGATCCGCGCGCCGTAGTCCTTGTATTTATGGCCGTTGTACAGGCCCCCGGAGGCGGCGGTGGATTGCGTGACGTAATCGGTGCGTGCTTCGTTGACGGACCAGACGAGCACCCGCATTCCCGCCACATTCTCCTCGCCTACCGGTATCCCGAGCCGCTGCATGGCCATTTCCAGATGCCGGCCGTGGAGGGTTTGCAGTCCCTGCTGGAACCGTTGCTGGGACGTCATGCAGCCTGCCAGCAGGCAACTGCTCAATACCAGAACCCGGATACCGTACTTCAATTTTTGTCGCCGCATGGAAGCTTTCCTGGTCGGGACAGGCGTGGCGACAGATAGGGGAATGCGCGCGCGCCTGCCGCAAAACCGGGTAGGCTAAGCGCGGCAGGCGAACGGGTAAGTCGGCGCGGGCGCGACGCGCGCGCGGTGCGCGCCGATATCGTCGTAGGAAACGGCCGGTTCAGTCCGGCAGCCGCGCCATGATGACAATGTCTTCGTAGCGCCCGTCCAGGCAGCGGGCCTGGCGCTTGATGCCTTCCTCGACGAAGCCGCAGGACTGGTACAGCGCGCGGGCCACCGTGTTGCCCGCGTAGACCTCGAGCTCGACGCGCGTGAGTTGCAGCGTGGCGGCGGCGGCCAGGGTGGCGGTAAGCAGGGCCTTGCCGATGCCTTTGCCACGCCACTCCGGGTGAACGCCCATGCCGAGCACGCCGGTATGGGTGAAGCCCTGTTGGCTCAGGGGAACGATGTCGCACCAGCCCACGACCTCGCGTCCGACCAGCGCCACGAAGTGCGGATGGCGCGACGCGATGTTGTTCATCACGAAAGCGCGTGTCTGTTCCGACGGCGGCGCCTCCAGGAAGCTTAGATGCCGGCGTTCGCGCGCCACGGTGTCCAGTGCCCGCCGATAGCCGTCGATATGGGCGGGCGCGATGGGCAGGATGCTGTAGCGGGGCGGCGTGTTGTCGACGGGCGCGGACTGCGCGCCGGATTTGAGTTGCAGGCGTTTCATTGTCGCGTGAGCGTTGGAAGGCGGGACCGGGCGCAAGGCCATTGCCGGGATAGTACGCCGGCCGCGAGCGCGCACGCGCCTGTGCAGTGCAAGCGGATGAGGCTTTTTTCGAATCGATGCAGGGACCTGTCCGCCCTTGCCTTGACAAGCGTCGAGGCGCCCCACTATAGTCCATTCAACGATAAGCAAGTTCGTTTAGCGGAACAGTTCTGTTGGCCCGCGTGGGCTGTACAGACGCGCATAGACGGAGCATGCGGGGGCACTTCTTCGCGCCGGCAGGGGCAATCGGAAAAGCGCGGCATGACACGCGCGGGACACGGCATCGGCCAGGCGCGCGGACCGATGCATCGCACAGGAGACAGCGCAATGCACGCAACGCTTCCGGCACCCGCCGGATCGCCGCCGGACGCGGCGCCGCCGCAGGGCGGCACCGCCACCGTCGCCGAACAATGGGCGACCTTCCTTCACGACACCCGTTTCGGCGATTTGCCCGCGGATACCGTGGCGCGCGCCAAGTCGCGGCTGCTGGATGCCTTGGCGACGGCCGTTGCCGCGCGGGAGCTGCCCGTGCCGGCCGTGGCGCGCCGCTTCGTGCAGGCCAATCGCGGCCCGGCCACGGTTATCGGGTACGCCGGTCAACTGCCGGCCGTCGACGCCGCATTCGTCAACGCGACGCTGGTCAACGGCTGCACCCACGACGACTTCCTGGCGAAGTCGCACCCGGGCGCCGTCGCCATCCCGGCCGCGATGGCGCTGGGTGAAGCGCACGCCATGAGCGGCGCCGATCTGTTGACCGCCATCGTGCTGGGCTATGACATCGTGGCGCGCGCCTACATGGGAGCGCCCGGCATGTTGCCGGCGTTTCGCGGTACGGGCGTGGCCGGCGCGATCGGCGCGGCGGCGGCGGCGGGCAAGATGCTGGCGCTGGATGCGCCGCGCATGGTCAACGCGCTGGGATGCGCGGCCATGTTCGCATCCGGTTTCGGCGAGGGCTTTCGCGCCGGCACGATGGACGTCAAGCTGAATGTCGGATGGGCCGCCCGTACCGGCGTATCGGCGGCGGAACTGGCCGCGGCCGGCGCCACGGCATCGCCGCTGGCGTTCGAGGGGGAGTCGGGCTACTTCCGCGCTTTCGGCCGCACGGCGGATCATGCCGCGGAAGCCACGCGCGACCTCGGCCGGCGGTTCCTGATCGACGATGTGGTCTACAAGGAACGGCCGGTGTGCATCTTCGTGCAGACGCCCGTGCACCTGGCGCTGACCCTGCGCGCGCGCCACCGCTTCGATCCGGCGCATATCGAACGCGTGACCCTGCGCGCGCCGTGGCTGACCTTGACCAATCCCGGCTATACCAACGTGGCGCCGTACCAGACGCCGCTGAAGGCGCGCATCAGCGCGCGTTTCACGGTGGCCGCCGCGCTGCTGGGGCGCCCGGTGGACGAATACGCCTACTACGAAAACACCGCCGATGCCGAGGTGCTGGCGTTGTCGGACCGGATCGAATTGCTCGATCCCGCGACCGGCCAGGATGGCCGGGTCGATCTGGAAGTCGTCTGCGCCGGCGCGGCGCACGCGATTTCCGGGCTGGAGATGGACAGCCTGACGCCGACCACCGACAAGATCGTCGCCAAGTTCCGCCGCCTGACCGCGCCCCATATGCCGGCGCGGCAAGGCGATGCGCTGTTGCGCATGGTGCTGGCGCTGGAAGATGTGCCGGACATCGGGGCGCTGACCGCGCTGCTGCGTCCGGCCGAATGACCCAGGCTCCCGGCAACCGGGGGCCATCCATAACTATCAGGAGACAGATTCATGAAACTGGCCAGCCTCTTGGCGGCGGGCGCCGCCGCGCTTGCCGTCGGCACCGCCGCGCACGCCGCCTATCCGGACCGCCCCATCCACGTCATCGTGCCATTCCCGCCGGGCGGCTCCACCGACGTGGTCACGCGTATCGTCGTGGCCAAGGCGCAGGAGCTGCTGGGGCAGAACATCATCGTGGAGAATCGCGGCGGCGCGGGCAGCATCATCGGCTCCGACTATGTCGCCAAGGCAGCGCCGGATGGCTATACGCTGCTGGTGGGCCAGACCGCCTTCGCGGTGAACGCCTCGCTGCGCGAGAAGCTTCCCTACGATACCGTCAAGGATTTCACTCCCATCGCGCTGATGGCCGATCATCCGGGCGTATTCCTGGCGCAGTACACCAAGCCGTACAACACCTTCAAGGAATTCATCGCCTATACCAAGGCCCATCCCGGCAAGGTCGTGTATTCGTCCGCCGGCACCGGTAGCTGGCCGCATCTGGCCATGGCCATGCTGGCCAAGGACGCGGGCCTGCAAATGGTGCACGTGCCGTACCAGGGCACGGGACCGGCCAAGGCCGACCTGATCGCCGGCCGGGTGGACGTCAAGATCGAGGCCTATGCCACGTCGATGGGCATGGTCAAGGACGGCAAGCTGAAGGTCCTGGCCGTGACCAGCGCGCAGCGCGATCCCATGTTGCCCGACGTGCCCACCATCGCGGAACTGGGCTATCCCGGCTACGAGACGTCGTATTGGATCGGTCTGCTGGGACCGGCCAAATTGCCGCCCGATATCGCCGCCAAACTGGAAAAGGTCTTTATGCAGGCCGTGAACGACCCCGAGGTCAAGCAGAAGCTGGATGCGCAGACCATCCATCCGCACGCGCTGCCGGCCAAGGACCTGGAGGCGCTGATCCACAAGGAAATCGACAAGTGGGCGGCGGTGATCAAGGACAGCAACATCGACAAGCAATAAGGAATCCCGATGACCCGCATGCAGCAACAGCGCGACGCGTCCGCGGCGATTCCCGCCGCCATGGGCCGGTTCGCGGACTACGCCGCGGCCCGCCACGTTTCCGAACGCCTGGCCGTGGCGCCCGGCATCGACATCGCCTATGTGGTGGACGACTATACCGACGGCTGGCGCCATGCACCGGTGGTGATGCTGCTGCACGGCGTGGCGGAATCCGCGGAGGCCTTCCTGGGCTGGGTGCCCCAGCTGGCGCGGCGTTGCCGCGTCATCCGCGTGGACCTGCGCGGCCATGGGCTGTCCTCGCCGGTGGACGAGCACGACGTGCTGTCGATCGCCGACATGGCTGACGATATCGACGCCGTGGCGCGGCGGATCGGTGCGCCGGTGCATGTGGTCGGCGCCAAACTGGGCGCGCAGATCGGGCTGGAGCTGGCGCAACGCGCGGTGCCCTGGATGGCCTCGCTGACCCTGGCGGGCGTGCTGATTTCGCCGGGTGGCGCGTTGGGCAAATGGGTGGATGAATGGCTGGGCCTGATCGACCGGTCGGGCGTGGAAGGGTGGGCGCGCGCGACGATGCCCGGCCGCATGGGCACGGCGCTGGCGCCGGATGCCATGCAATGGTGGACCCGCTACATGGCCCTGGCCCCCACGGCAACCGTGAAGGCCTGCATCCGCATGTTTCCCCGCTTGGCCGAACCCGCGCGGCTGGAGTCCATCGCCTGTCCCACCCAGGTCGTGGTGGCGGTGCAGCCGGAAAAGCCGGGGGCCTACGACCAGCGCCAACCGGTCGCGGAAGTACGCCGCTGGCAGACCCGTATTCCGGGATCGGAACTGGTGGAGCTGCAGGCCGATTCCTATCACATCGCCGCCACGCACCCCGACGCGTGCGCGGCCATCGCTCTACGTTTCATAGAAAGGATTTCATCATGATGGGATGGCGCGGCCGCATCGGCTTTCTGGTTCCTCCGGGCAATCCGACCGTGGAGCCCGAGATGCAGCAACTGGTGCCCAGGGGCGTGTCCCTGCACTTCACGCGCATGGTGGCCCACGGGCTGACCGGCGCGCACGCGGGACAGGAAGACCGCAATCGCACGCAGATCGCGCACATCCCGGAGAACGTCGAACTGCTGGCCATGGTCAAGCCCGGCGTCATCGTCATGGCGCATACCGCCACCAGCTATACGCTGGGCCGGCAGGGCGAGGCCGATCTGGTCGCGCGCATGGAGAAGCAGTATGGCATCCCGTTCATTACCGCCTTCGGCAGCGTGCTGGCGGCGTTCAAACACCTGGGAATCGAGCGCGTGGCCTATGCCACGCCCTATAACGCGGAAACGACGCTGCAGGGCAAGGCGCACCTGGAGTCCTGCGGCATGAACGTGGTCGCCCACGGCATCTTGCCGGGTGTGGTGAACATCTACGACGAAACGCCGGAGCGCGCATACGCCCTGGGCAGGCAGGTGGACCACCCCGACGCGCAGGCGCTGTTCCTGAGCGGTGTCGGCATGCCCACGGTGGATGCCATCAACCTATTGGAACGCGACCTGGGCAAGCCGGTGATCTCCAGCGCGACGGCGATGATGTGGAATGCGCTGCGTGTCATCGGCGTGCGCGATACGGCGCCCGATGGCGGCGCGCTGCTGGGCGCGGCAAGCGTGGCGGCCAAACGGCCTTGAGGGGCCTTGACAGGCCTTTGACAGCCCGGTCTTGACAGGCCCGTCCTTGTGGCCTTAACTCGATCGGTCCGCTTTTCCTTTTCTTCCTTCCGGCGCGAGCCGCTGCAAACAGGATACCGGCATGGTGCTCTACTTGAACGAGTCGGACGTGCGTCAACTGCTGACGATGTCCAGGGCGGTCGACGAAGTCGAACGCGCGTTTTCCGCGCATGGCCGCGGCCAGGCTTTCGATGTGCCGCGCCGCCGCACGCGCCAGCCCGGCGGCCATCTGCACATCCTGCAGGCGGCCGCGCCGGAGATCGGCTACATCGGCTACAAGGCCTATTACAACCGGCCCGGCAAGCCGCTGAATACCCTGCTGCACATGATGAACTACGAGCAGGGCAATACCGAAGCCATCATCGAATCCGACTGGCTGGGACGCATACGTACCGGGGCGGCGACGGGCGTGGCGGCACGCTACCTGGCGCGCCAGGACGCGCGCATCCTGGGCCTGTTCGGCTACGGCCGCCACGCGCGCACGCAGCTGGAAGCCGTGTGCGCCGTGCGGGATATCGCCGAAGTCAAGGTATTCGGCCGCAACGAAGACGGCGTGCGCGCCTTCTGCGAAGAAATGTCCCAGCGTGTCTCGGCCCGCGTGCGTCCGGCGCAATCGCGCGAGGAAGCGGTGCGCGGCTCGGACATCATCGTCACCATGACGCGCGCGTCCGAACCTTTGTTCGACGGACGCTGGCTGGAGCCCGGGCAGTTCGTGGCGGCGACGGGATCCAACGCCCTGGACCGGCGCGAGATCGATACGGAAACCGTGCGGCGCGCCGACCTGATCGTCGTGGATTCGCGCGAGGTCGCGCAAGGCGAATGCGGCGACCTGCTGCCTGCCTACGAAAACGGCCTGATCTATTGGGAGAACCTGGCCGATATGGGCGGTGTCGTCGCCGGCCGCTGGCCCGGCCGTACCTCGGATGCGCAGATCACATTGTTCGAGTCGCACGGCATGGCGGTGCAGGACCTGTACGCGGGCGCCGCGATATTGGCCGCCGCGCGCGAACGCGGCATGGGCACATCCCTGCCCATGGGGCCGTCCGGACCCTGACCCGGCACGGTCGGGGACTGATGCGTTCCACGCATCAATTAACCGAATATTTGCGCTTTACCGGATAAGCGCGCTTGCGCATCATGCTCGCCGTGCCGCCTGTACGAGGCGGCGCTTCTGCTTTGATTGGGACGAGATGAGCCATGACCGCGCAAGCACAAGATAAAACCCTCTTCACCGAGGCGGAACTGACGGACCTGGGAACCCGCGCCTTCGTCGGCCTGGGGCTGCCCGAAGCGGATGCCGCCGAGGTGGCGCGCATCCTGGTGCTGGCGGACCTGTTCGGCCTGTCCACGCACGGCCTGAGCCGCATCGAATCGTATGGCGACCGTCTGCAAGTGCAGGGCATCAATGCACGCGCCCGCGTGACCACGCAGGCCGTCGCGCCGGCCCTGCGCCTGGTGGACGGCGACAATGGAGTGGGGCCGCTGGTGGGCATGCACGCGCTGCGCGCCGCGATGGAGGCGGCCGAATCCTGCGGGGTAGGGGTGGCGTTCGCGCGCGGCAGCAACCATTTCGGTCCGATCTCGCCATACGGCCTGATCGCCGCGCAGGCCGGCTACGCCAGCATCATCGGCAGCAATGCCACCACCACCATCGCGCCATGGGGCGGCAGCGACGCCCGCCTGGGCAACAGCCCCCTGGGCTTCGGCGTGCCGAATCCGGGCGGCGATCCTTTCCTGCTGGACATGGCGATGAGCGTCGTGGCGCGCGCCAAGATCCGCAATGCGCTCAAGCGTGGCGAGTCCATACCGGACACCTGGGCCACCGACGCGGGCGGCCGTCCCACCACCGACCCCAAGGCGGCCCTGGATGGCTTCCTGCTGCCCATCGGCGGCCACAAGGGCTACGGCCTGGCCTTGCTGGTGGACATGTTCGCCGGCGTGCTGTCCAACGCGGCCTACCTGACGCACGTGAAGTCCTGGGTGGACGCACCGGACGAGCCGCAGAACCTGGGGCATTTCTTCATTCTGATCGATACCCGCCGCCTGGGGTCCACCCAGTGGCTGACCGACCGGATGAACGATTTCGCCGCCATCCTGCACGACAGCCCGCCTACCGATCCGGGGCAGCCCGTCATCGTTCCCGGCGAGATCGAGCTGCGCCGGATGGCGCGCCAGCGCCGGGAAGGTATCGCACTGGACGCCGCCACGGTGGCGCTGCTGCGCCAGCACGCCGCCAAGGCGCCGGCCTGATGGCGCCACGTCAGTAACCGTCAATACGCCGGCCTGAGACCGGCGGCGGGCGGGCTGTAGCGGATTCGTCGTCCGCCGGCCCGTGCCGCCATGAAAAGGAGAAGACACATGCGTAAAACCCTGGGATGCCTGGCCTTGTTCGCGCTTGCGTGGGTCAGTGCCGGCGCGCGCGCCGATACCTACCCGAGCAAGCCCATCCGCGTCATCGTGCCCTATGTCGCGGGCGGCGCGGCCGACATCACCGCGCGCGTCATGGCGCAGAAGATGTCCATGAGCATGGGCGTCGCGCTGGTGGTCGAGAACAAGCCCGGCGCCAACGGCATGATAGGCACCGACTTCGTCGCCAAGGCCGCGCCGGACGGCTATACGCTGCTGCTCGACGCCAGCGGGCCGCTGGTGGTGAATCCTTCCTTGTATGCGCGCAAGACGCCCTACGATCCGCTGAAAGACTTCGCGCCCATATCGCAGATCGCCAGCTACCAGTACGTGCTGGTCGTCCCGCAAAAATCCACCATCCGCAGCCTGGACGACCTGGTCGCGCAGGCACGCGCGCATCCGGGACAACTGAGCTACGGTTCCGCCGGCGTGGGCGCGGGCGGCCATCTGGCCGGCGAGCTGCTGGCCTTGATGACGCATACGCAGATGGTGCATGTGCCGTACAAGGGCAACGCGCAGGCCCTGACCGACGTGTTGAGCGGGCAGTTGTCCTTCACCTTCGATACCGTGGTGACATCGGTGCCGCAGATCCAGGCCGGCCGGCTGCGGCCTTACGCGGTATCGGGACCGCATCGCGCCGCTGTCCTGCCCGATATCCCCACCATGGAAGAGTTGGGCTATAAAGGCTTTTCGATCACCCAGTTCCAGGGACTGCTGGCGCCGGCGGGTACCGATCCGCGGATCGTCGCCCGCCTGCACGACGAAGTCGTCAAGGCGTCGCGCGATCCCGACGTGGTGCGCAAGCTGGTCACCGAAGGCGGCAACGATATGGTGGCCGGCACGCCGGAGGAATTCGCCGCGCAGATCCGGTCCGACCTGGAGCTCTATCGCAAGCTGATCCAGGAAGCCAACATACCCAAACAATGACACGCCGGCACGGAGCGCATGACATGTACCAACTCGATGTCCTGATCAACGGCTATCCCGGGCGCAGCCTGTTCCACGGCAGCCTGGGCTGGAGCACCACCACGCTTTTGCGCGGCGAAGGCCGCAATATCCTCGTGGACGTAGGGGCTTTCGGCGCGCGCCATCTGCTGAAGAAGCAGTTGACCGAACTGCGCATGAACGCCGCCGATATCACCGACGTGGTGTTGACGCACGCCCACTACGATCATTCGGTCAACTTCACCCTGTTTCCCAATGCCACGGTGTGGATCGGCGACCGCGAGCTGGAATGGGCCGCGGCGCAGCCGCCCGGCTTCGATCCGCTGCCGGAGCTGTACGTGCGCGAGCTCACGGTGTCGCCGCGGGTGCGGCGCATCGCCGACGGCGAACGGTTCCTGCCGGGCTTCACCGCCATCGTCGCGCCGGGCCATACGCCAGGCCATCTGCTGTTCACCGTGTCCGGCGCGGCGCAGCCGCTGCTGTTCACCGGCGATGCCGCGAAAAACCGTGCCGAGCTTCTCAGCATGACGGTCAACGATACCTACGACATGCCGACCAGCCGCGCGACGCTGGAGCTGATCTGGGCGACCTGGCGGCGGCAGCCGGATACCTTGCTGATTCCCGGACACGATCTGTGCATGCGGCTGGACGACAAGGGCGAGCCCGTCTATGTCGGCGAGCGGCGCGCCGCCATGAATGCCTGGTTCGGCGAAAACCTGGAACCGACCGTTATCGATCTATGCTGCGGCGGCGAGACGGCCCGCTACAGCGCCTGATCCCGATGCCCGCGCCCCCGCGCCGGCTTCCTACACGAGAGACTCGACATGTCGCTTGATCCGCAAGTCCTTGCCAAATTCATTCCCACCGGCCGCCTGCGCGCGTCCATCAACGTCGGCAATCCCATCCTGGCGCGCCGCGACGACGGCCCGGGCGGTGCGGCCGGCGTGTCCGTCGACCTGGCGCGCGCCTTCGCCAAGCGCCTGGGCGTGGAGCTGGAACTGGTGGTCTTCGATAGCGCCGGCAAATCGGTAGACGCGGTGACGGCCGAGCAGGCGGACATCGGCTTTTTCGCCATCGATCCGGTGCGCGGCGCCGGTATCAATTTCACCGACGCCTATGTGCTTATCGAAGGCGCCTACCTGGTGCGCGAAGACTCGCCGCTGCGCGAGCGCGCGGAGGTAGACCGTCCCGGCATCCGCGTCACGGTGGGCAAAGGCAGCGCGTATGACCTGTACCTGACGCGCGAACTGAAGCAGGCTGAAATCGTGCGCGCGCCCACGTCGCCGGCGGTGGTCGATTTCTTCGTTGCCGAAAAGACCGAGGTCGCGGCCGGCGTGAAGCAGCAGCTGGAAGCCGATATGCAGCGCGTCCCGGGGCTGCGCCTGCTGCCGGGCAGCTTCATGGTGATCCGCCAGGCGATGGGCATGCCCAAGGGCCGTGGCGATGCCGCGGCCAATGAACTGCGCGCCTTCGTCGAGGAAATGAAAGCCAGCGGTTTCGTGGCCGAGGCCCTGAAGCGCCACCGCATCGAAGGCGCCGCCGTGGCTCCCGCCGCGGCCTGAAGATCGCGCGCCCGCGATGTACGTACGGCCGGCGGGACGCCGATCCCGCCGGCGTTCGCCTAGCGCCGCGGCGCGGGCGCTTGCACCACCTGCGCGATGAAGGCATCCAGCGCCGGATTGTCGTGCCGCTCGCGCCACGCGAGGTACATCTCGGCGTAAAGCTTGTTGCGCGCCAGTGGCAGGAACGATACCCCGTCCAGGCGCAGTTCGCGCGCCGAGCCGGGCACCAGCCCGACGCCCAGCCCCGCGCGCACCAATCCCAGCAAGGTATGCGTCTGGCCGGCGTGCTGGACATAGTCCGGCTCGACGCCGGCCGCGCCCAGCGCGGCGGCAATCCGCTCGTAGAAATACTTGCCCTCGCTGGGCGCGTAGGCAACGAAGGGCTGGCGATGCAGGCTGCGCAGCGGCACGGCCTCGTACGCCAGCAGCGGCGAGTGGCGCGGGACCGCCAGCACCATGGGTTCGCGCTCGATCAGGCGATGCGCCAGGCCGTCCTGCCGGGGCAGGTGGCGCGCCAGCATGGCGTCCAGTTCGCCAGCCACCAGCAGCCGGCCCAGGTCCGTGGAGACGCGCTCGCGCAATTCGATGTCGACGTCGGGCAGCAGTTTGCGCGCTTTCATGACCCAGTCCGGCATCAGGCGGTAGGCCGCCACCGCGGTGAATCCCAGCGTGATATGCCCGGCCTCGCCGCCGGAGGCGCGGCGTGCGCTGGATGCCGCGCGCGCCGAATACGCCAGCAGATGGCGCGCGTCGCGCAGGAAGCGTTGGCCCGCGGAGGTCAGGTTGACCACGCGGCTGCTGCGTTCCAGCAGCATCACGCCAAGCGCCTGCTCCAGCAGCCGGATCTGCCGGCTGAGCGGCGGCTGGGTCATGCACAGGCGCGCGGCGGCACGGCCGAAATGCAGCTCTTCCGCGACGGCGACGAAACACTCGAGTTGGCGCAGGTCCATCGATATAAGAATTGTATTGATCCTTGCTATTTATAGCTTGATCGCGCGGATAGCGGAAATCGTCCCTATACTCCAGGCCTCGACCACGCATCGGCCCGCGGTCCTTCATCCGGAAGGCAGGCCTGGCGGGACGTACCGGCGCAGACCGGATGCCCTCCAGGTACGGCACGCCATGGGCGCCAGCCCGGGCGCGCTGCCCGCGTCGCCGTGCGCATCGACGAGGAGACGACAATGAAGACCCATCCCATGGCGCGCCTGCGTGCGCGCTTGCTGACGGCCGCCTTCGCGCTGACCGCGATCCTGCCGGGTGCCGGCCGTGCCGCCGACGATTTTCCCTCCCGTCCCATCAGCCTGATCGTGCCGTTTTCGCCGGGCGGGGGCACGGATATTTCGGCGCGCCTGCTGGCCTCGGCACTGGGCCAGCACATGAATGCTTCCGTGGTGGTGGACAACCGGCCGGGCGCGGGCGGGCAGATCGCCGCCGACCTGGTGGCACGCGCGGCGCCGGACGGCTACACGCTGCTGTTCGCCAATTCCGGCATGCTGGCGATCAATCCCTGGCTGTACAAGCTGCACAGCGATCCGGCCAAGGCCTTCGTTCCCGTGTCGATGTTTTCCGATTTGCCCTTCGTCCTGGTGGTGCCGACCGCGCTGCAGGCCAAGTCCGTCGGGGAACTCGTCGCGATGGCCCGGTCGCAGCCAGGCGCGCATACCTTTGCCAGTTCGGGTACCGGCGGCGCGCCTCACCTGGCAGGAGAAATTTTCCAGCAGGCCACCGGTGTGCAGCTGACCCACGTGCCCTACAAGGGCGGCGGACCGGCCATGACGGATCTGATGGCCGGCCGCGTCGACATGCTGTTCGCATCGGTGCTGGAGACGGTCACGTATGTGAATGCCGGCAAACTGCGCGCGCTGGCGGTGACCGGCCCGGCGCGATCGCCGGTCATGCCGGACGTTCCCACGCTGGACGAAGCGGGCGTGCACAATGCGCAGACGGGCTCATGGACCGCCGTGCTGGCGCCCGCGGGGACGCCGCAGGCCATCGTGGATAAACTGTCGCTGGCCATACGCCAGGTGGCCGCCTTGCCGGACGTCAAGGAAAAGCTGGTCTCGCAAGGCGCGGTGCCGCACGGTTCCACGCCCCAGGAACTGGCCGAGCTTGCCGCTCGCGAACGCGCGCGCTATGGCGATATCATCAAACAACGCAATCTGCACGTCGATTAGGAACCTGCGAGGCCGGGGCCGATCCGCGGCAATGCTTCACGGCGCCATCCCTACCATGCACACCGATACCCACGACACCGAACTCCTGATGGCCGGCCCCTTGCTGCCGCAGCTCATGGCCCGCATCGAGGCGAAGTACCGCGTGCACCGCTGGTGGGAAATCGCCGACCGCGCCGCCTTCCTGGCCCGGCACGGGTCCTCCATACGGGGCATCGCCACCAGCGGCCGCTACGGCGCGACCGGCGAAATGATCCGGTCCTTGCCGGCCCTGGAGGTGATCGTCAGCTTCGGCGTGGGCGTGGATCCCATCGATATGGAGGCGGCGCGCGAACGCGATGTCGTCGTGGCCAACACGCCCGGCGTGCTGGACGATTGTGTCGCCGATACGGCGCTGGCGCTGATGCTGGCCGTCTCGAGGCGCATCTGCGAACTGGACCGCTTCGTGCGCGCCGGCCGCTGGAAGAACGAAACCCCGCCCCTGGGGCGCAAGCTCGGCGGCCGCCGCTGCGGCATCCTGGGGCTGGGCAATATCGGCCGGCAGATCGCGCGGCGCGCCGAAGCCTTCGGGATGGACATCGCCTATCACAACCGGTCGCCGCGCGGCGACGTGCCGGCGCATTACCGCTATTGCGCGGACGTGCATGCGCTGGCGCGGGAAAGCGACATCCTGGTGTTGTCGCTGCCCGGGGGCGGTGCGACGCGCGGCCTCATCGACGAAGGCGTCATCGATGCCTTGGGCGCGCAGGGCATCCTGGTCAACGTGTCGCGCGGCAGCGTGGTGGACCAGGAGGCGCTGGTCCGCGCTCTGCGCGAAGGCCGGCTGGCCGGCGCGGGACTGGATGTCTTCGAAAACGAACCGGAGGTGCCGGCGGAGCTCTGCGCCATGGAGCAGGTCGTGCTGTCGCCGCATATCGGCAGCAGCACGGTCGAAACGCGGCAGGCCATGGCCGACCTGGTCTTCTCCAACCTGGAAGGATGGTTCGAACAGCGCCGGGTGCTGACGCCCGTGGCCTGAGTCAGGCCGACGCGTTGCTGCGGGCTTCTCCCAGCATGGCATCCGCGATACGCGCCGCCGTGCTGACAGAGTCCGTCAGGCCCAGGTGGCCGTGTCCCGTGGCCAGCCATAAGCCGGCCCGCCCCTGGACTTCGCCGATCACCGGCACCGAATCCGGCATGCACGGCCGATGCCCCATCCACTGAGTGGGGGCTGCCTCGCCGATGCCTTCGAAGGTCTCGCGCGCGATGTGCTCCAGCATTTGCGCGCGCCGCGGGTCCGGCGCGCGCGACAGCCCGGCGATTTCCACCGTCCCGCCCACACGCAGCCCTTCCTCCATCGGCGTCACGAACACTTTGCGGTCCGCCAGGACCACCGTGCGCGAGACCGTTGCCGACGCTCCCTGGAATTGCACGTGGTAGCCGCGCTGGCTTTCCAGCTGTAGCGGCACGCCCAGGGGCCGCAGCAGCCGGGGCGTCCAGGCGCCGGCGGCGACGACGACGTGCCGGAAATCGCGGCGCGCGCCATCGACCGTCACGGCCCAGCCCGCGCCGGAGCGTTCCGGCGTGGCCGCTTGTCCGCGCAGCAGCTCGCCGCCGCGCGCGACATAGGCGCGCGCGACCGCTTGCACGTAGCGGAAGGGATTCAGGATCGTGACGTGGTCGGCCAGGAACATGCCGATGCGGTAGCGCGCGCCGACCGCGGGTTCGAGGCTCAGGATGCCCTGGCGGTCCAGCCGTTCGAACCGGTAACCGTACTGTTCGCGCAGGCGCCAGCCGCCGGCATCCTTTGCCAGCGCCGCCTCATCGGGATAAAGGTGCAGGTGGCCGCGCTGCAGCACGAGCTCCGGCACGCCGATCTCGCGCGCCAGCGCCAGATGGCGCTGCGCCGCGTCCGCGTGCAGGGCGGCCAGCCGCCGTGCCGCGTCGGCGACGGCCTCGGCCCGCGAGGCGGCGACGAATCGCAGCAGCCAGGGCAGGGCGCGCGGAAGATAGGCCAACGACAGGCGCAGCGGGCTTTTGGGATCCAACAGCATGCCGGGCACGGTTTTCAGGATACCGGGCATGGCCAGCGGCGCCACGGAACCCGAGCTGATCGCGCCGGAATTGCCATAGCTGCATCCGCTGCCCGGTTCGGCGGGGTCGATCAACGTTACCTGGGCGCCGCGCCGCTGCAGCGTATACGCCGTGACGGCGCCCACCACGCCGGCGCCAATGACGGCGACCCGCATGCCGGCGCGTGTACTTCCCGCGCCGTCATAGATTCCACTTGTGTCGCGCATCGTGCAGACCCTAGGCGTCCTCGTTGCCAATGACATAGCGGATGAAGCCGCTATGCGGGGTGTATTTGTCGTAGAGGCCGCGCGCGCGGTAATTGTTTTCCTTGGTCTGCCAGTACAGCCGCGACCATTTGCGCGCCTTCATTTCGTCGACCAGCCAGTCGATCAACTGCCGGCCCACGCCGTTGGCGCGCGCCTCCGGATCGACGAACAGGTCCTGCAGATAGCACACCGGGGCCAGCGTCGACGTGTTCTCGTGCAGCAGGTAATTCGCGATCCCGATGACCGCGCCGGTATCGTCTTCGGCAACGATGGCATACACCGGCGAGTGCGGATCCAGGATGCGCGACCAGGTATGGCGGGTGATGGCGGCGTCGGGTTCGCGTTCATAGAAACGCGTGTAGCTGTCCCACAGGATGCGCCAGCGCGCTTCGTCCCGGGGCTCGATCGGTCGGATGTGTGTTTTGGGCATGGCCGGCAACGGGTGGGGTCGCGCGCGGCCGGCGTGGCCGCCCTAGCGCGGGAACAGCTGATCGTACACGTCGCCGGCCAGGGCCTGCAATTCCGGCGCGGGCAGATCGCCATTCAGGGCATAGCCATAGCCGTTCTCTACCCAGTAGAAGGCCGTGCCGCTGGCGGACTGGACGGAGCGGAAAGCGGTTTCCCGCGGCGCCACGCCATCGGGAAAGACGGCGACATACAGCGTCATCCGGCGGCAGCGGCCGTCCTCGTACATGAACTGCGCGCGCGCCAGCGCATTCGCCGCCGTGCCGCCGGCGGGAGGGGTGCCCGGCATGACGGAGGACGCGGACGCCCGCGTCGCGCCTTGCGCCGCGGGCTCTCCGGGCAACAGCCGGCCGCCCAGCAAACGAAAACCGCGATCCTGCAGCGCCGGCGCCGCCAGCGGCCGGCCCAGCCGGCGGCTCAGCCATTGCACCAGATGCGCTTCTTCCTGCGCGCCGACTTCGACCGGATGGCGCACCTCCGGGGAATAGACCGCGTAGGCGGCCGTGGCATCGCGCACGAACTGCGGCGGCGCGGACGCGACGGCGGTGCCCGGCGTGCCGGGCAGGCGCTGCCATGCCTGCATGCCGGTGGCGCCCGCCGCGACCAGCAGGACGGCGGCGGCCGCCTGGGTCCAGGGGTTCCAGCGACGACGCCGGTGGCGCAGCACCGTTTCGGCCAAGGCCGCGGGCGTTGGGCCGGGATCGATCTCGCGGCCCAGCCGCCGCAGCGCGAAACGCTGGGCATGCCAATGCGCCACCCGCACCGCTGCGTCGGGGTGGCGCTGGAGATGCCGCAGAACGGCCGGCATGCGCGCCGCATCCAGCTGGCCGTCGACGAAGGCATGCAGCTCGTCGTCGGAAACAAGGGCGTCGCTTTCCATCATCGCTTCACCAGGTGCAGGGGAGTGGGCGTGGCCGCATCGTCCGGGCCGGCCATGGCGACGCGCACGGCTTCGCGCGCGCGATGCAGCCGGGACATGACGGTGCCCGTGGGAATCTGCAGGATTTCCGCCGCCTCGGCGTAGGTGTATTCCTCCACGGTCACCAGCAACAGCACCGTGCGCAGGGTAGGGGTCAGGCGCGCCAGCGCGCGCTCCAGGTCCAGCATGTCCGGCGCGTGGGCCATGGGCTCGTGCGCCAGATCGGGATGGTCGTCCCAGTTGTCGTGATTGTCGTCATGGCGCCAGTCGCGGACCCGGTTCAGATACAGGTTGTGCATCAGGGTCATCAGCCACGCGCGCAGCGCGGTGCCGGGCTTCCATAGCGACCACTTGGCACAGGCGCGTTCCAGCGTATCCTGGACCAGGTCGTCCGCGCTGGCCGCATCGCCCGCCAACAGGCGGGCATAGCGGCGCAGCGACGGAATATGGCTGAGGATCTGCTCCACGCCGGGCGCCTGCGCCATGGCGGATCAGGGCTTGGCCGCGTGCCAGACGCCGCCGACACCGTCGCCGGTCTTGTCGCCGGCGGCCTTGTCCTTGACCCAGTAGTACACGGGCTGGCCCTTGTAGGCCCATTGCCTGGAGCCGTCGTCGCGGGTGATTACCGTCCACGCGCCGTCGGCCTTGGCGTCCGCCTGGGCTGCCAGGGGCGGCCAGTTGGTCGCGCAACCGCCATTGCAGACGCTCTTGCCGGAATTGGGCGTGTCCTTGTCGAACGTGTACAGCGTCATGCCCTTGTCGCCGACCAGCACGCCATTGCTGGTCTTGGCGGGAGCGGCGGCGATCGCGGTGCCGGCGATCAGAAGGGCGGCGGCGCCCAGGGCGGAAAGCGTGAATTTGCGAACCATAAGACCTCCGTGTGGTGGGTTTGCATGGGAGTGAACACCGCAGGCGCCCGTTTTATTCCATCGGCGCCTGCGTCAATCCCGCCACCACCTCCACCACTTGCTCCAGCGCCACCCGGATATGCGCTTGCAAGGCCTTGACGGCGCCGGCGACGTCGCCCTTTTCCGCGTGCTCGATCAAGGCCAGGTGCTCCGCATAGGCCTGCTCGCGCAGCGGCACGTTGACCACCTGGAAGCGCAGATAGCGGTCGCCGCGATCATGTAGCTGCCGCAGGACGGTCATCGCCAGGTCGCGGCGCGCCGGCAGGTACAGGGTTTCGTGCAGGCGCCAGTTGATACGCCCCCATTCCGCCGTGTCGGCGTGCCGGGAGGCTTCCAGCGCCGTCCGCGCCGCGTCCAGCGGTCCGCCGCCGGCGCGGATGGCTTCGCCGAACAGCCAGGGTTCGATCTGCAGGCGCAATTCGAAGGTTTCGACGACGTCGGCCGCCGAGATGGCGCAGACATAGGCGCCGCGATGGGCGTGCACGGAAACCAGTCCTTCGGCTTCCAGCCGGCGGATCGCTTCGCGCACCGGGATGCGGCTGACGCCGAGTTCTTCGGCCAGGGCTTCCTGCCGCAGGGGCGCGCCGGGCCGCAGTTGCCCCGACAGGATGCGCTGCCGCAGGGCTTCCAGCACCAGGTCGACCGTGGTGCGCCGCACGAGCTTGCTGTCCCTTTCGGTGTGGGCTGGATTGTTCATGAAGTCCTCGTAAACCCTAGCTCCGATCTTGTTGACCATGGGGTGTGGGCAGTTTAGCATGAGCCCGTATCCAGGATATTGGATCCAATAATTGCAAGCCTTGTCCCACGTGCCAGCCGTTGTGGGACGGCCCGCCAGGCGTGCGGCTCGCGCCATTCGTGCCCTTAGAGAGATCGTCCCATGAATCGCCGTCATTTCGTCGCCGCAACCCTGGTGGCCGCCGTGGCCAGCAGTTTCACCCTGCCCGTCGTGGCGCAGGCGTCCGACTTCGTCGTCGGCGCGCTCAGTCCGCTTACGGGATCGGGGGCGCCCTACGGGCCCGGCATGGTCAAGGCCATCCAGCTGGCCGCCAAGGAGATCAATGCCGCGGGCGGCGCGCAGGGCGCGCAATTCCGCGTCGTGGTGGAAGATACCCAGACCGCGCCGCAGGCCGCCGTGACCGGCGCCAAGAAAATGATCGAGGTCGATAAGGTCCGCGCGATCCTGGGGTGCTGGAGTTCCGGCGAGTCGCTCGCCGTCATTCCGCTGACGAACGAGGCCGACATTCCGCTGATGCACGGCTCGGGCGCCCCCGCGCTGAGCGCGGAAGCCAATCCCAAGCGGCTGGGTTTCCGTTTCCAGGCAACCAACGGGCGCTTCGGCCAGGCATTCGCCAAGATCGCCGAACGGCAGGGCTTCAAGCAGCCCGCGACCATGGCATTCAACAATGCATCGGGCATCGGCAATACCGAAGGCTTCACGCAGGCATGGAAGGCCGCCGGCGGCAAGGTCGTGGCCAGCGTGGTCTATGAGCCCAACCGGCCATCCTATCGCTCGGAATTGCAGTCCGTGCTGCGCGCCAAGCCGGATGTGATCGTGACCGGGTCCTATCTGGCCGACACCACCATCCTGCTGCGCGAGTGGTACCAGACCGGTATCGATACGCACTGGATCATCCCCGGCTGGGCAGCCAACCCGGACCTGATCAAGGCGCTGGGCCCGAAGGTGACCGAAGGCATCATTTCGGTGGAATCGGTCAGCAATGAAAACGCGCCCAACTATGCCCACGTGCGCGACGCGCTGGGCAAGGAAGGCGTGGACGTCTCGGCCAACGTCTATGCGCCGATGGCCTACGACCAGGCCATCATCCTGGCGCTGGCGGTACAGGCGCTGGGGCCGAAGGCGACCGGCCCGGAACTGGCCAAGAAGGTGCATGAAATGGGCACGCCCGGCGGCGAAGCGGTGTACAGCTTCGCGGATGGCAAGAAGCTGCTGGAGGCCGGCAAGCGCATCACCTATGTCGGCGCCTCCAGTGCGCTGAACTTCGACCAGTACAACGATGTCACTCCGGACTTCGCCGCCTCCTTCGTGGAGAACGGCAAACTGGTGCGCAAGTACGTCGTCAAGCTGTAAGGCGGCCGCGTGTCCTACGCCGATTACATCAATCTGGTCATCAACGGCCTGGTGGAAGGGCTGATCATCGCCTTGCCGGCCCTGGCGCTGACGCTGGTCTACGGGCTGGCCCGCTTTCCGAACGCGGCGACCGGCGACATCGTCGCCGTGGGCGGTTATGCGGGCCTGGCCGCCCACCACCTGACGGGGTCGCTGGTGGTGGCCGGCCTGGCGGGCGCGGCCGGCGGGGCGGTCGCGTCGGTGCTGGCCTTCGTGCTGGCGTTCCGGCCCGTCATCCGCCGCTCGGTCATTACTTTGCTATTGACCTCCATCGGCGTGGGCTTCGTCATCCGCGCCGCGCTGGGCGTGGCGTTCGGCCACGATCCGCGCGCCTTCGATATGCCGCTGGAACGCGCCTGGCGCTTCGGCGATGTGTCGATCGCGCCCGCCGACCTCAGCCTGGCCGCGCTGACGCTGCTGACACTGGCCGCGGTATTCATCATGCTCTATGCCACGCCGCTGGGCCGTTCGCTGCGCGCCATCGCCGACGATCCGGACCTGGCGCGGGTCAGCGGCATCCGGCGCGAACGCTGCATGCTGGCCATGTGGGCGATCGCCGGGATGGTGTGCGGCATCGCCGGTACGGTCACCGGCATGCGCACGGTGGTCTATCCCGACGCGGGCTGGAACCTGCTGCTGCCCGCTTTCGCCGCGGCGGTCGTGGGCGGCCTGGGCAACCCCCTGGGGGCCGTCATGGGCGCGCTGCTGCTGGGCGTGCTGCAGGAACTATCCACGCCCGCCGTCGGCTTCGTCTACAAGATCGCGCTGGGCTACGTCTTCATGATGCTCGTGCTGCTGCTGCGTCCGCAGGGGCTGTTCAACCGGCCGGTGGGGGTGCGCTGATGATGAGCTACATGCTGTCCATCCTGGTGATCATGGGCATCTACATGCTGCTGGCGCTGGCACTGGACCTGCAATACGGTTTTACCGGCCTGATCAATTTCGGGCTGGCCGGCTTTTTCGGCATCGGTGCCTATGCGTCGGCGCTGCTGACGATGAAAGCGGGATGGAGTCCGCTGCTGTCCTTCCCGGCGGCGATGCTTGCCGCCGCCCTGTTGGCCTGGCCCCTGGGGCGCGTGGCCTTGCGGCTGCGCGACGACTATCTGGCCATCGTCACATTGGGCTTCTCCGAAATCGTGCGCCTGGTACTGGTGCAGGAACAATGGCTGACCAACGGCGTGCAGGGGATTCCGGGCGTGCCGCGGCTGGGAGCCGGCTGGGGCGACGCGCGCTTCAGCGACGCCCTGCTGCTGGCCCTGCTGGCGCTGTCCATCGCCGCCGCCGTGGCGGTACTGCGCCGGGTCACGCACAGTCCGTACGGGCGGACGATACAGGCGGTACGCGACGACGAAACGGCCGTCCGCGTGCTGGGCAAGGAGCCCGCGCGCTTCAAGACCCAGGTGCTGATGCTGGGCGCCGCGCTATCGGGCCTGGCGGGCGCCTACTTCGCGCACTACATGACCTACATCGTGCCCGACCAGTTCGTGCCGCTGATTACCTTCTACGTGTGGATGGCCATCATCATGGGCGGCGTGGCGCGCCTGTCGGGCAGCGTGGCGGGCGCCGTGCTGCTGGTGCTGTTCCTGGAAGGCGTGCGCTTCACGCGCGGCATTATTCCCGGCGTGTCGGACGCCGACATGGGCAGCGTGCAATTGGGCGTGGTGGGGCTGGTCCTGATTCTCTTCATGCGTTGGCGGCCACAGGGCTTGTTCGGCGCGAGGGGCGCGCGATGACGCGCCTGGCGACGAACGGCATTTCGCTGTCCTACGGCGATTTCCAGGTGCTGGACGGCGTGACGCTGTCCATGAGCCTGGACGGGCTGCATGGGATGATCGGCCCCAACGGCGCCGGCAAAAGTACCTTGTTCGCGGTGCTCAGCGGCTTTCTGCGGCCATCCGCCGGCGAGGTCAGCTTCGACGGCACGGTGCTGCGCAAGGCCGATCCCGCCGCGCGCGCCCGCATGGGGCTGGGACGCACCTTCCAGATCCCGCGCGAATTCACGCACCTGACGGTGCGGCAGAACCTGATGGTGGGCCCGCGCGACCAGCCGGGGGAATCGCTGCTGCCGCTGTTCTTCGCCCCCGGGCGTGTGCGCCGCGCCGAAGCCGATATTGCCGACCGCGCGCAGCATATCCTGGACTTCCTCCGGTTGAACGCGGTGGCGGAAAAACCGGCCGGCGGCCTGTCCGGCGGCCAGAAGAAGTTGCTGGAGCTCGGCCGCGCGTTGATGTCGGAGCCGAAGTTCATCCTGCTCGACGAACCCTATGCGGGCGTGAACCCCGTCCTGATCGAAGAGATCTCGCAGCGCATACGCGAAATCAATGCCGAACGCGGCATCGGCTTTCTTATCATCGAGCACAACCTGATGGCGCTGAACCGCCTGGTCGGCGACCTGTACGTCCTGGACGGCGGACGCCTGCTGGCGCACGGCGAACCGGACCAAGTGCTGTCGGAGCCGCGCGTGCGCGAAGCCTATATGGGAGCGGCGATATGAACCCCGTCCTGCGCTTGTCGGATCTGCGCGGTGGGTACGGCGACGCCGATGTCCTGAAAGGCATAACGTTGCACGTGCTGCCGGGTGAAATCGTGACCATCGCCGGCACCAACGGCGCCGGCAAGTCGACCATCATCAAGGCCGTGATGGGGCTGCTGCCGCGCACCGCCGGCCAGGTCGTGCTGCGCGAGCGCGACGTCGCGGGCCTGAGCGTCGAATCGCGGCTGGAATGCGGCATCGGCTACGTGCCGCAGGTCGCCAACGTATTCGCCTCGCTGACCGTGCAGGAAAACCTGCTGGTGGTGCAGGGGGTGAAACGCCCGCGCGAACGCGCCGACGCGATGTACCAGATGTTTCCCGCGCTGGTGCGCCACCGCCGCCGCGCGGCCGGCACCCTGTCCGGCGGCGAGCGCCAGCAGCTGGCTTTCGCCCGCGCGCTGATGCGCGAGCCGGATATCCTGCTGCTGGACGAGCCCACGGCCGCGCTATCGCCGGCGCGCGTGGAGGAAATCTTCGCCTACGTGCGCGGCCTGCCGGCCGCGGGCACCACCGTGCTGATGGTGGAACAGCGCGCGCGCCAGTCGCTGGCGGTCAGCCAGCGCGGATACATCATCGACCAGGGCGTGGTCGCGATGGAAGGCGCGGCCGGGGAACTCCTGCGCGACACCCGGGCCGCGGATCTGTTCCTGGGCAAACACGATGCGTAGAACGGACAAAGCATGACGGAGCTTGTGGTGGTCGGCGCGGGGGTGATCGGCCTGGCCTGCGCGCGGCGCGCGCAGCGGCTGGGCTGGCGTGTCACCCTGCTGGACAGGGACTTCGAGGGCGACCGCGCCTCGCATGGCAACGCGGGCGGTATCGCGGTCAGCGAATCGACCCCCATCGCCGTGTCCGGCTTCAGCCTGAAGGCCGCGCGCTGGCTGCTGGATCCCTTGGGACCGCTGGCCATCCGTTTGCGCCATGCGCCGCGCCTCTTGCCCTGGCTGCGGGTCTTCAATCAGGTCGGCCGCCCCGATCATTTTCGCCGCATCTCGCGCGCGCTGGCCGCGCTGAACGAACGCGCGATGGGCGATCTGCTGCCCATGCTCGACGACGTGGGCCTGTCGGGCCAACTGCATCGGCGTGGCGCGCTGACCGTCTACGAATCCGAAGCCGCCTTCGCCGCCGACGCGCAGGAGTGGGCCTGGAAGCGCGAACTGGGTGTGCGCTGGTCCGCCGTGTCCATGGATGCGCTGCGCCAGCTGGAACCCGCGCTGGCGCCAGTGTTTCGCCATGCCGTCATGCTGGAGGACTGGGCCCACGTGGACGACCCGCTGAATATCGTTCGCGCGTTGCGCGAGCGCATCCGCGACGACGGCGGCAAGCTGGTCACGGCCGACGTCACGGCGCTATCCCTCGACGATCCGCTGCGCCCCGCGGCCGTGGACCGCGACGGCCGGCGCCACCCGGGCGATCGCCTGCTGGTGGCCGCGGGCGCGTGGTCCGGCGCGCTGGCGCGTTCGGCCGGCGACCGCGTCCTGCTTGAGAGCGAGCGCGGGTACAACACCACGCTGCCGGCCGCGACCGGGATGCTGGACCGGGAAGTCATCTTCGCGGAACGCAAGTTCGTGGCGACTCCGCTGGCGATCGGCCTGCGCATCGGCGGCGCCGCCGAATTCGCCGGCCTGCAGGCGCCGCCCAATTACCGCCGCAGCGACGCGCTGCTGGCCCTGGCGCGCCGGTATCTGCCGGGAATGGACGAGCGCGATGCGCGGCGCTGGATGGGGCATCGGCCCGCCACGCCGGACTCGCTGCCCGTCATCGGTCCCTCGCCCGCCTCTAAGCACCTGCTGTATGCCTTCGGCCATGGGCATCTGGGACTGACGCAGGCGGCGACCACGGGCGCCATCGTCGGCGCCCTGCTGGCCGGCGAGGACACAGGCGTCGACCTGCGGCCTTACTCGATTACCCGTTTCCAAAAGGCGAACCCGCTATGCTGATTCTGAAGAACGCCCGCGTACTGGACGCGCACCACAAGGACGACGACGGTCGCTACGATGTCGTGGTGGAGGGGGAGCGCATCCGCGAGGTCTCGCCCCGGCCGGTACAGGCCGGCAGCGACGACCAAGTCATCGATGTCGCCGGCCGCACGCTGATGCCGGGCATGATCGATTGCCACGTCCACGTGGTGGCGTCGATGGCCAACCTGGGCACCAACGCACGCATGCCGGCCGCTTTCGCCACGTTGCGCGCCGTACCCATCCTGGCGGCCATGTTGCGGCGTGGCTTCACCACCGTCCGCGATGCGGGAGGCGCCGATTACGCCTTGCGTCGCGCGGTGGAGGACGGCCTGATCGACGGCCCGCGATTGTTCATCGCCGGCAAGGCGCTCTCGCAGACGGGCGGCCATGGCGACTTCCGCGAGCGCATCGACCTGAGCGATCCGGACCCCTGTCCCTGCCACCGCAACCTGGGCGCCATCGCGCGGGTGGTCGACGGCGTGGACGCCGTGCGCAAGGCGGTACGCGAGGAGATGCGCGCGGGCGCCACGCATATCAAGATCATGGCCTCCGGCGGCGTGGCTTCGCCCACCGATCCCATCGGCAACCTGCAGTACTCGCGCGACGAGGTCGCCGCCATCGTGGAAGAAGCCGCCTCGCACCAGACTTACGTCATGGCGCACGCGTATACGGGCAAGGCGATCGCGCGCGCCGTCCAATTGGGCGTGCGGACCATCGAGCACGGCAACCTGGTCGACGACGCCGCCGCGGCCGCGATGGCCGAACACGGCGCGTATGCGGTGCCCACCCTGGTCACCTACGAGGCTTTGCACAAGGTGGGCGCGCAATATGGCGTGCCGCCGGAAGCCGTGGCCAAGATCGACGACGTGCGCCTGCAGGGCCTGCAATCCCTGGAGATATTCAGGCGCAATGGCGTGCGCATGGGCCTGGGGTCGGACCTGCTGGGCGAAATGCATACCTTCCAGAGCGACGAACTGCGTATCCGGTCGCAGGTATTGGGAAATTTCGAGGTGATCTGCCAGGCGACCGAAGTCGGGGCCGAAATCGTCGGACAGAAGAACAAGCTGGGCGTCATTGCGCCGGACGCGTTCGCCGACCTGCTGATCGTCGATGGCGACCCGGTTGCCGATATTTCCCTGCTGTGCGGCCAGGGCGAGCACCTGGCCATGGTGATGAAGGCGGGCAAACCCGTGCACCTGCGCTAAGACTTGGGTCCCGGCGTCCCGCGTGGGCATGGGTCCCGCGCTGCCGGGGTTTCTTCATTCTTTTTATCCTGGACTGAAATCATGAAAGTAAATTGGGCTGGTGTCTTTCCCGCCGTGACCACGAAGATGAAGGCGGATCAATCCCTGGACCATGACGCGATCGCGGCGGGCCTGGAACGGTTGATCGCCAACGGCGTGGGCGGCGTGGTGATGATGGGGATGGTGGGCGAGAACGCATCGCTGGCGCCCGAGGAAAAACTGACGGTCCTGCGCATCGCCAAGGAAACCGTCAAGGGGCGCGTGCCCATTGTGTCGGGACTGGCCGAAACCACGACCGCGGCCGCCGCGCGCTATGCCAAAGAGGCCGAACGCATCGGCGTGGATGGCCTGATGGTTTTCCCCGCGCTGACGTACAAGTCGGATGCGGCCGAAACCATGGCGTTCTACCGCGGCGTCGCGCGCGCCAGCGGCCTGCCCATCATGATCTATAACAATCCGCGCGGCTATGGCGTCGACATGACGCCGCAATTGCTGGAACAACTGGCCGACGAGCCGACGCTGGCCTGCGTCAAGGAAGAGACCTACGACACGACGCGCGTGACCGACATCTACGCGCAGCTGGGCGACCGCTACACGGTGTTCTGCGGCGTGGACGACCTGGTGCTGGAAAGCGTCGCGCTGGGTGTGAAGGGCTGGGTATCGGGTATGGCCAACGCGCTGCCCAAGGAGTCCGTGCAACTCCTCGATCTGGCGGTCAAGGGCGATTACGAGAATGCGCGTTCGCTGTATCGCAAGCTGATCAAGCTGTTCCACCTGGATACGCACGTCAAGCTGGTGCAGTACATCAAGCTGGCGGAAAACATCACCGCCGGGTATGCCGAAACCGTGCGCGAACCGCGCCTGCCCCTGACGGGCGCCGAACGCGAGGCCACGCTGGCGATCATCCATGAAACATTGGCGGCGCTGAAAGCGGCATGAGGCGGGCGCCGGACGGTTTCGTCCGGCAGCATGGGCTGGGTCAGGCCCTCGGATAGGCTCCGAATGTCGCGTTTCGGCCAAGTTCCGCGTTGAACGCTTCGGCGAAGTCCTTTGCGATCTTCGTGGCTACGACTTCCTTGAAGAACTGCGACGGGTCGCGCAGCAATGTGTCCAGTGCTTCCAGCTCGTTCATGGCCGCATTGCGTGCTTCCGGGGCGGCGCGGTCCGCCTTCGCGACCATCTGTTCGAATTTGGCCTTGAACGGCTTGCTATAGAAATAATGGCGTTCTTCGTTGGTCAGCCCGCCCAACGCCAGCTTGCTCCTGAAGTCGCTCAGGCTTATTGCGGTGGGTTTGCCGGTGTCTCTGCGGTGCTCGGCCAGCAGCGATGCGGCCTTGTCGTTCAACGCCATCAACTGTTCCCGGATGTGTACGCCCGTCATGGTGCCCAGCACGCTGGGAAGGGCGGGGTCGGCGTACAGCGGCGTATCGGGGGCGTTCAACCCGCTGTAGTAGCCCGCGATGGTGCTGTCCAGGTCCGCCGCCTGGCGGATGGCGCTGGCGGCGACTCCCTGATCGGGAAGCGGAGCCGGGTTGTTGCCGGGACTGTTGAACGTTGCGCCGATTTGCATGGGGTGGTCTCCTGTGTCGTGGCTGTCGGAAATGCGGTCCCGCACGATCGCGGGATGCGCTCGCTGGGTAGGTGACCGGGGTTTCGCGTTCCATGGGCTGACAGCAACCGGACCATTGCCGGGGGCGCGGCGTGGCATTGCGCACTGCAATATATTAATATCTATATCTTATATAAGAGTTCAACACCGTCCCCAATTTTAGGCCGGTCTTTTTCCGTCGCCCCCTCCGTCGCCTTCCGTCGCCGCATCATGTCCACGCCTACCGGCACCCTCGCTACCGCTTCAGCTCCGCCTTCCTCCGCTTCACCTCCCGCCAGCCTGACCCACCGCGAGATCATGCGCGTGATCGGCGGCATCGTGCTGTGCATCCTGTTGGCCGCCCTGGACCAGACAGTGGTGATCCCCGCCGTGCCCGCCATCGCCGCGGACCTGAACGGCTTCGGGCACTTGTCGTGGATCGTCGCGGCCTATCTGATCGCGGCCACGGTCACCACGCCCATCTACGGCAAGCTGTCCGACATTTATGGACGCCGGCAACTGCTGACGATTTCCATCGGCCTTTTCGTCGTCACCTCGGTGATGTGCGCGCTGGCGCAGACGCTGAACCAGTTGATCCTGTTCCGCACGCTGCAGGGCCTGGGCGGCGGCGGCCTGATGTCCCTGGCGCAGGCCGCCATCGCCGACGTCGTGGCGCCGCGCCAACGCGGCCGCTACCAGGGCTACCTGGCGGCGGTCTGGGGCGTGGCCTCGATCGCGGGACCGCTGGTGGGCGGCTATGTGTCCGAGCATCTGTCGTGGCGCTGGCTGTTCTGGCTGAACGTGCCGCTGGGCCTGTTTGCCATGTATTCCTGCAATCGCGGACTGCGCATGCTGACGCCGCGCGGCGGCAAGGTCCGCCTGGATCTCGTCGGTTCGCTGATGCTGGCAGCCACCATTGTGTCCTGCCTGCTGGCGCTCAGTTGGGGAGGCAGCAGCTACGGCTGGTTCTCGCCGGAGATCATGGGACTGCTGGCGCTGAGCGCCCTTACGCTGGCGGCGCTGGTGTGGCAGGAGCGGCGCGCGGCCGATCCGCTGCTGCCGCCGCGCATGTTCCGCAATCGCACTTTCGTCTGCGGCATCGCGGCGTCTTCGCTGGGGGCGCTGGGGATTTTCCTGTGCATCTTCGCGCTGCCGCTGTACTTCCAGCTGGTGCGCGGCACCAGCGCATCGGAATCCGGCCTGTTCGTCACGCCCTTCCTGCTGTCCAACGTGCTGGGCAACATCATCAGCAGCAATCTGGCGCGGCGCACCGGCCGCATGCGTGGCATTTTGTCGGCCGGCTTCATTGGCGGCGCCATCGGCCTGTGCCTGCTGGCGTTTATGGGCGCGGGCGTGTCGCTGGTCTTCGTCCTGGCCGCCACGCTGTTGACCGGCGTGGGGCTGGGTTCCTGCATGGTGGGCACCATCATGGTGGTGCAGAACGCGCTGGATCCGCGCGATATCGGCGCGGGCACCGGCTCGGTGCTGGTGCTGCGTTCCATGGGCAGCGCCTTCGGCAGCGCATTGGCCGGCACCTTGCTGGGCCTGGGTTTCGCCGCGTCGCTGACGGCGGCGGGCATCACGCAGCAGATCGACCTGGGCGCGCTGCGCCATGGCAGCGACGTACTGTCGCAACTGCCGGAGGCGGCCCGGCGCGTGCTGATGGACGGCGTGGCATCGACCTTCCGCGATATCTTCGCCTTTGGCGCGGCGATCGCGCTGCTGTCGCTGCTGGTGGTGCGGCGCATGCCGGATCTGGAACTGCGCGGCGGCCTGGCCGCGCATACGCCCGTCGGCGAGTAAACGGGGCGCCGCGCGATTCCCGGCTGCGAGGGGATCGCCGCGCCTGCCGGCCTGCTTCAGGGCACGAGCGACAAACCGATGCCGATCTGCGAGCTTTGCCGCTGGTTGTAGCCCAGCAAGGTGTCGCCGTAGCCGTTGAAGTACTGCAGGTGCAGATAGCCGTTCATGTTCAGGAAGGTGCGCTTCAGCGGCCATGCCAGATCCAGCTGCGCCGTGCGCCGCGCGCTGTCGCCCTGGCGATACATCAGCGATGCGACCAGGCCGTTGTCCTGCGCCCAGCGCAAGTGGTAATCGACCCAGCCCGTGTAGTCCGTGTAGTCGCGGTTCTGGTCGCCCAGCGCGAAATAACCCTTGATGCGCGGGGCGAACGTCAAGGTGCTGCCGCCGTCGAAGCGATAGTTCACGGCCGGCTGCACGAAGGCATCGTTCACCGAACGCGAATCGTCGCCGGCCTTGCCGTTGGAAGCGTGCTCCACGCCGCTGGTCATGCCCAGGCTCCAGTCGTTGTTCTTCGACTGCCACATCTTGTCCGACTGCCAGAACAGGCTGGGATTGAAGGTGGTATCGATGAAGGGACGGGATTCGCCCTGCAAATCCCATACGGAGGTCTGCGTGTAGGCCAGGTACAGGTGGTCGAGGAAGCCGGGCTGCTCGCCGCGGTCGGGCGAGAACAGCTTGTACTTGAAGCTGAACTGGAATTTCGCGGTGGTGCGGTCGCGCGTGCGCAGGTCGAAATACGTGGGTTCATACTCCGACAGGCCCGCGCGCAGGCGATCGAAGGCGGGGTTTCCGGTGGAGGCCGGGCTCGCGGCGACCGCCGCATCGGTAGGCGCCGGTCCCGCCTGCGGCGACACGCCGGTGGCCTGGACTTCCGCCGGGGGCAGGGCCTTGCCGGTACGCGCATCCACGACGGGCACGTCGGCCGGCGTGCTGGCGATGGCGCCGATGCCGCTGGCATCCAAAGCCATCATCGCCGGTTCGCCCTCGATGGAAACGGCCTGCAGGCCGGTGGCGGTGGCCGGTACGACCGCGGTCCATGACATGCGGGCAAAGTTGTTGACCGGCACGTTGATGTCCAGATCGGCGCTGTCGGCGTTAGCCAGGCTTCGGACGACGGCGCCAGAGGTCGAGCGCCATTGCAGCACCAGCTTGGCGGGCGGCTTCCAGCGCCCTCCGGCATCGCCGTCGTTGAAATAGACGGCCTGGACATGGACGGTGGTTCCCGGGGCGGCGCTGGCGCGATCCAGCTTGTAGCTGATGCCGGCATGCGCGGTGCAGGCCGCGGCGGCAGACAGCATGGCGGCAAGCCCTCCCAATGGCCGCCCAAGGCGCTTGTGTACGGTAGCAGTGCGAGGCATGGTCGTGTAAGGCCGGATTCAGGACGTCGCACTCTAGCATCGCGCCCGCGCGACGTTGAAACAGCTTGTAATGGAGGCGCGGCGCCTGCTGCCTCAGCATGCGGTGTGGTGGCTCGCCCGCGCTGCCGCCAGGCGACCGGCGCGACGTACGACTTGGTTACCGGCGTCCGGCAATGGATTACACATATGGCCTGAGTGCCGCGGCTATTCGCGCGCCAGGGGCGCGCCGGGACAAACGCGCGCCCGGACAAGGTAAAATTCGCCGCGCCGCCATCCTGGCAGCCTTTTCAGGCATCCGCCGGCCTTGCCGCCCTTAGCTCAGTTGGATAGAGCACTCGCCTTCTAAGCGAGCGGTCACACGTTCGAATCGTGTAGGGCGGGCCAATGACTAATCCAGTGTGACCCAAGAAATTCCAAGAATCCCACACAAATTACTGATTTGCATGGGATTTTTTATTTTTAGCGTCTAATTTTGATCATTCTGACCCAGCCTGGGCTAGGAGGTTTGAGTAAGATTTTGAGTAAGAAATTTGGTGGAAAGCCTCGTACAATACGAGCCAAACTTCTCAAAAATATTGACGCAAGGAGGGAGCTGTGCCCAAGCTCGCTGCCGCCCTGAACGATCGGCTGATTCGCAATGCCAAGCCGAAGGACAAGCCCTATTCCCTGGCTGATGGCGATGGCCTATCCCTGATCGTCTCGCCCACAGGGCGCAAGTCGTGGTCGTTCCGTTACCGGGTGGAGGGAAAGCAGAGCGCCGCTGTCTTGGGAGAATATCCGGCGATGGGGCTGGCCCAGGCGCGTGCCGATGCTGCCGACAAGCGATTGTCTGCCAGCGGAGGCGGCGCCGTGCTGGGTGTGAGGGCCAAGCGCAAGATCGAGCGCGAAGTGCTGGCTGCGGCAGCCGGGGGCGGGTGGGAAGACCAGAACGAAGACTGGAAGAAGTACTCGTTCAATGCGATTTCCAAGATGTGGCTGGAAGAATACACGCGTACCCATGCCAGCCAAACCAACTACCAGGTCACGTATGTGCTGGAAACTCATTTTCAGCCCGAAGTCGGCAACAAGGACATGCGCACCCTGCGCAGCGGCGATCTAACCTCTGTCTTGCGCAAGCTGGCGCGGGAGACGCCTTCGCAAGCCGAAGTGGCAATCCGCTGCATCTACGGCATGATCGACTACTGCATCACCGAGAACATCCGCGAGGAAGACCAGCTCCTGCGCTTCAAGGGCATCTTGCCCAAGAAGCGCCGGAAAAAACATATCCCTGGTGTCACGGACGACCGCCATATCGGTGAGCTGATGGCGGCTATATACGGCTATGGCGGCTTCGTCGTCCGCAATGCGCTGCTTTATTGCGCCTGGACGATCCTTCGTCCCGGCATCGTCGCTAGCGCTATGTGGGAAGAAACCGATCTGGACAAGGCGGAATGGCACATCAAGGGCGTGAACGAAGATGGCACGAACCGGATGAAGATGGGGTTCGATCACATTGTCTCGTTGCCGCGCCAAGCCATTGCCATGCTCAAGGAAATGCAGAAGTTGACGGGCAACGAAAAGTACATTTTCCCGCCGTTGGGCGGCTGGAACCAGGAGCATGTCCACCGGGATGCATTGTCCAAGGCTCTGCGCGAGATGGGGTTCCGTGGCAAGCACACGCCTCATGGCTTCCGAGCCTCGTTGCGGACGCTAGCGCGTGAACGTCTGAAAATCGACATCGACGTGCTTGAGGCGCAGCTTGCCCACGCGAAGAAAGACGACGTGCAAGCGGCGTATGACCGTACGCAGTTCCTCGATGAGCGCAGGCAGGTCATGCAGCTTTGGGCGGACTACCTGGACGAGAAAATGGCGGAGTACCTAACCAAGAAGAAGGAGTGGGAGGAGGAATTTGCCGAGACTTTTTCTGAAGGTTGAACTCAGGAACCAGGCTGTTTAGAGCATCCAATCTTGTCAAAATCCCATGTTTTTGGTAAAAAACCAGCCATCGGCAACGGGTGGCGCAACATCCCGCCGTACTGGCCCATCAGCTAACTCTGCATGCGTGTCTAGTGTTCACCTCCGGGCTTCCGGATCATTTACGGTCTTGGCTTTGCGTAGACCAACACCCAACTCCCCTCAATCCAAGCGTTGGCTATGCGTCAGTCAGGCGTGTGGCTGCGTGGGTGTTGCTATGGTGAACACATCATGTCTAATGTTGTCGAGCAGTCTCCGAACACGCTTATAAAGATAAAGCGTCTTACGGAAATTACACAATTGTGCCGTGCGTCTATCTACTCACGATACAACGTGAGCAGTTCTTCTTTTGATCCCGATTTCCCGCCAAGGATTTATTTGTCTCCACGCACTGTCCGGTGGAAGCTAGGCGATGTATTGGCGTGGATCGAAAGACGCCCTAATTCCTCCGCTGCATGTGCCGTCGCATTGGCTAGATCGCCCCTTGATCAACACGAGGTGGCACGATGAGCAAGATTCGGTTGATACGCGGCAGCGATGTTGAAATGCAGCCGCTGGAATACGTTATCGAAGGTCTTATCTTCCGCTCCAAGCTGAACATTCTCATGGGCAAGGGTGCCTGCGGCAAGACGACAGTTGCGCTTGATCTCGCCGCACGCGTGAGTAGGGGCGGGTCATTCAATGGGGTTCCTGTCTTGGGCGGCAGTGTCATCGTCTGGTCTTGCGAGGATGACATTAAAGATACGTTGGCGCCTCGACTGAGTGCAGCCGACGCGGACATGTCCAGAATTAATTTTTTAGACGGGATGGATGAGTTTCACGATAAGCGCAGTTTCGATTTTCATGCTGATCTGCCTTCGTTAGTTGGCGCCATCAAAAACATCGGTGATGTTCGGCTCATCATCATCGACACCATCCTTGATACGGTTTCGGGGAGCGGGAATTCCAGCAAGGCAGTTCGGCGCGACCTACAACGACTTGTCAACATTGCCGCAGAGTCTCGAATCGCCATTTTGGGAATTGCCCATGTCACCAAGAATTTCTCGCTTGATGATCCGGTCCGTGGTTTGGTGGGCAGTCAAGCCTTTGCCACGCTTGCTCGGAATGTCTTGCTGACGATGAAGGTTGAACTGCCTACCGTAGAGAATGATGCCCCATCCTTAGGTGTTCTCCTTCCGGTCAAGCACAATCTGAATAAAATGGCTGGCGCTTTTTTGTACGAACTGCATTCGGATGATTTCTATTCGCGTGATGATCGAAAAATTTTCACGTCGTATCTGGAATGGAGTCCCAAGCCACTGGTGGCCCCTGCAGGGGCAATTCTGCGATGGGCAAAAGACACGATGAAGTCAGCGCCAGAAACAAAGATTGAGCAGGCCAAGGAGTTCTTGTATCGAGTCCTAGCGGATGGAGCCTTGCCTAGTTCGGTACTTGAAGATTTGGCAGATGACGAAGACATCAGGTATCAGACGTATCGACGTGCGCGAACCGAAATCGGTGCAGTAAACGACCGCTGGAATTTCGATGGACGGATGGCGACTTGGTGGTGGTTGCCGGGCGGGTCTTCCGATGAAAGTCCTGATTTAGAGAGATATCTTCGCTCTACGAGTAGGCCTGCTAGAGATCAGGGCGTTCGTGGATGGAGTAAAGACCGAGCGGCGCATGAACCTCGATGGCATTCCTCAGGGAGGCGAGCTGATTGGGAGCGGCTCGGTCAGGCGGATAGGGCAGGGCAACCAGATGAACAAGTTGAGCAAGTTGAGCAAGGTGGGCAAGGTGGGCAAGGTGGGCAAGGTGAAGGTTTATCTCAATCGGCCGATCAAGCTGTGCCAATCGAAGGCATTGAGGTGGGTAGCTGGGAGCCTTTTAGTAGGGTGATAGAGAGCTTCGACAGCTACATGGCCAACCCCAAGAAGAATAGATACTAGCCGGAGCCAGGGGAGCGATCTCCTGGCAACGGAAGAAAGCTAGCGTATTGCGGAGAGGGTGTCAGTATTTCCGTATTCAGGCGGGTTCAGGTCTTTGGCGGCCATGTCATCAGACACGCCTGCGACCGCTGCGCCGATAATAGAGACATTGCCCGAAGTCACCGAGTCTGCCGCAATGCCTGTAGCGACTGTTCACGATGACCCGGACATACTAAAGGTGCAGTCAGGTCTTGAGTCCGGCCAAGTCAGGTTGACGGTCGACTCGATACGCCAGTACCTGCGATGCAGTCAGGAAAAAGCCCGCCGTATTCGGCGGGAACTGGAACCAGCGGTTCAGCCGCCGTTGTCCGCCTGACGCGTTTCCTGGTGCCGCAGCTTCAGCTCGTCGGTCATGCGTCGAACCCGTGCCGCCCCCAGATGCTTCTCGGGGCGGCGTTTTTCCCCTTGTTCCTTCAGCGTCCGGTGATCGACCCTGGCGTCATGTCCATGGCGCTCTAGGGCCGTGTTTTGCAGCTCAGCTACCTTTCGGCGTTTTTCAATCAGGGCATCCCGCATTTCGAGCTTGTTCTTGCCGCCGCTATCCTTGCGACGGCCGCCACGCTCTGGGTGGGCCGCGTTGTAGCGCATGAAGGTTTGCTGTGGAGATCGTTCGACGCCGTCGTCCACGCGGTCAGAGACCATCAGATGCACATGAGCATTTTCCACCTCGCCCTGGATGGCCGCTCTGGGAGCGTGGATAGCGTACTCATGGGGCTTGTCCGCGGCCAACTCGTTCACGATTTCGCCCGCTAGCGCTACTTGCTGCTCGCGGGTCAATTCGGCTGGTAGGGCGATTTCATGTTCACGGTACACGGCGCCATTAGCGCGCTCGTATCGGTCGCCAGCGCGCCAGAACGCGGTGGGGTTGCCATCGGCCCATGCGGGCAGATTGCCGTGTCCGGTAGCGATTAAGTCATCTCGATCTTCAAAGCTACCTTTTCGGCCGATGTAGTTGGAGTGCTGTCCAGCAGCTCCCTTTTTGCCGCTTTTAACTGTGTAGTGAAAACTCGCCATGATGCAACTAACCTTTCTCGAAGACAAAATAAAAAAGCCAGCTCGATGGCTGGCTTCGCTTGGTGAAGACTGTAAAAACGTCCTTATCCTAATGAGATAAGAGCGTTTTTCAGAGAAACGTTAAGTGCGCTTATTCATTCCTATGTTTATGAAGATGAATGAAGACCATTCATTCCCCTCTATGTGTGTGGATGAATGGCAGCTAATGATTCCCTCTATACGATCTGAACAACACTCTTCATATCAACAGAGAGAGAAGATAAAAAAATATTGAATGAGTCTATGTCATGGATTTCACTAAAGGAGCATATCCATGCAAGACTCACTCAACCACATTCATGTCATCGGTGAATTGAATCGTGACGCAGAAGTGCGTTATGCACGAGACAATCAGCCCGTTACTACACTGACCATCATCACCACCTACGAATACACCACGACCAGGGGTGAGGTTTTTGAAGAAGTCCAATGGCATCGTGCCGTGCTGTTCTATGAGCAGGCCAAAGTAGCCAGTTCGCTACGTCGAGGTGCTGTCGTTGAGGTGCAGGGGCGATTGAAGACGAACAAGTACCAAGACCGTACAGGCCATGACGCGTATAGCACGCAGATCATGGTGAGCGACTTCAAGATTCACGAACGATGATGGTGCTCTGAAAAGGAGGAATCTAGGTGTTCTTGTACTCAGAGATTATCAGAATCTCAATTCAACCGGATCGACGACCGTACTCTCGCATTGAGTTGATCAACTTGACCTGCCCCCTCCCAGCCGTACCAGCGTAATGGCAGCGAAGTCCGTCAACTTGGAGAATGACGGACATGAGAAAGAGCAGATTTACCGAGGAGCAGATCATCGGTTTCATCAAGCAGGCCGAGGC